>CAZXTH010000372.1:0-3625 GCA_964643585.1 uncultured Pseudoalteromonadaceae bacterium | reverse complement strand
CCGAGCCTTGGTCAGGAAAACATCGATTTGGGTAAATCTGCTATTTTCTGGGGTATGGTATCCGTTCTGATCTTTATGGCTTTCTACTATAAAGCTTTTGGTCTGGTAGCCAACGTTGCGCTGATTGCTAACCTGATTCTGATTATCGGTGTTATGTCGATGATACCAGGGGCAACACTGACCTTGCCGGGTATGGCTGGTATTGTATTAACCCTGGGTATGGCAATTGACTCTAACGTACTGATTTTCGAGCGGATACGTGAAGAGCTCGAAGAGGGGCGTTCTGTACAGCAGGCAATTCATTATGGTTATGAGCGAGCCTTTGCCACCATTACTGATGCCAACATTACAACATTATTGGTTGCATTGATCCTGTTCAGTATCGGTTCTGGCCCGATTAAAGGTTTTGCTGTCACGCTGACCATCGGTATCGTAACGTCGATCTTCACAGCGGTTATTATGGCCCGTGTTCTGGTTAACCTGTTCTGGGGTGGCCGTCGTTTACAGACACTGCCGGTTTAAGGAGACAGAATATGAAGTTATTTAATTTTAAAGAGCCTATCGCATTTTTAAAATACAAATGGCCTGCCATGATTCTGTCTGGTTTGCTGATACTGGCATCCTTTGTCAGTATGGGCATAAAAGGCTTTAACTGGGGGCTGGATTTTACCGGTGGTACCGAAATTGAAGTAGGGTATCAGCAATCTGCCGATTTGTCTGAGGTGCGTAATGCGCTGGCAGCAAACGGATTTGCTGATGCTGTGGTGCTGTATTTCGGTTCTAGCCAGGATGTATCAATCCGTATTGCTCCCCGTGAAGGTGTGCAACAGGACGCTATTGTTAAGCAAGTTATGGCTGCTTTGGTACCTACTCAGGCTGAGCCGGTAGATTTGCGTAAAGTAGAGTTTGTCGGGCCGAGCGTAGGCGCGGAACTGCGTGAACAAGGCGGACTGGCAATGCTGGCTGCACTGGTTGCCATCATGCTGTATGTAGCACTACGTTTTGAATGGCGGTTCTCAGTCGGTGCGGTTGTTGGCCTGGCGCACGACCTGATTATTACGCTGGGTTTCTTCTCGTTCTTCCAATGGGAATTTAACCTGACTATTCTGGCGGCAATTCTGGCTATGATCGGTTATTCGATTAACGATACCGTGGTTGTTTTTGACCGGATCAGAGAGAACTTCCGTAAACTGCGTGATGTCAGTGTTTATGACACCATTAATGATGCGGTAACGACTACCTTTAACCGTACGATAATTACTTCTGGTTCAACCATGATGGTGCTGGTTGTATTGTACTTCCAGGGCGGTGCTATGCTTGAAGGCTTCTCGCTGGCATTGTTACTGGGTATCGGGGTTGGTACTTATTCATCTATCTATATAGCAACTGGTGTTGCTGAATTACTGGGGGTAAGCCGTGAAGACTTACTGCCGGAAGTGATAGAAAAAGAAGGCGAAAATACCAAGCCTTTACTGTAAATGATAAAAATGCCAGTCTCAGACTGGCATTTTTCTTTCAGGGGAGTTTTTTTATGAGTAAGCAACACGCATCGGGCTTTCTGACACTGGTAAATGATGCTAAAAGCAGAATCAAAGAAATCACCATTGATGAATTACAACAACATCGTGAACCTTATATTCTGTTAGACACCCGTGAAGATAATGAATGGCAGAAAGGACATTTGCCAGCGGCAATTCATTTGGGAAAAGGCATTATTGAACGGGATATTGAACAAACCGTACAGGACAAGCAACAAAAGATTGTACTTTACTGTGGTGGTGGTTTTCGTTCTGCGTTGGCAGCGGATGTTTTGCAGCAGATGGGATATACCAGAGTATACAGCCTGGCCGGCGGTTACCGTGAATGGACTGAAAAAGCGTTACCGGTAGAAATACCAAAAGGATAAAAAAAGTCCCGCATTAGCGGGACTTTTTTAGTATTACTTCAGTAATGATTCTGACAGATGCGGACGCATGCCTTTTACCATAGCCTGTAGTACTTTCGGGCTGGCAGCAATAATGTTTCCACTGCGTAACTGGTTGTTGCCACCGGCAAAGTCACATACCAGGCCACCAGCTTCACGGACTAAAAGCTCTCCTGCTGCGATATCCCATGGTTTCAGACCAATTTCCCAGAAACCGTCAAAACGACCAGCAGCTACATAAGCCAGATCCAATGCTGCTGAACCTGTACGGCGTATATCCGCACAGTCGGTAAAGAAGGTATTGAATACCTTACTGTAGCTGTCCATATGATGTTTGGCTTTAAACGGAAAGCCAGTAGACAGTATGGCACCAGACATATCCGGCAGGTTGCTGACCCGGATCCGGGTGCCATTTAGTTGCGCACCACGGCCACGGGATGCAGTGAACAGTTCACCACGCAGTGGATCAAATACTACAGCTTGTTCCAGCTTGCCCTGAACTTTCAACGCAATTGAAACTGCAAAATGAGGAATGCCTTTAATAAAGTTGGCAGTACCGTCCAGTGGGTCGATTATCCATTGATAATCGCTGTCGCTATTGCCGTAATCACCATGCTCTTCGCCAATAATGCCATGGGTCGGAAAGGATTTACGTAAAACCTGTACGATGGCCTGTTCAGCTTCTTTGTCTACGTTAGTAACAAAATCGTTAGTGCCTTTCTGCTGGGGTTTGATTAAATCCAGCTGGCCTGTGGCTCTGGCGATGATATTACCTGCACTGCGAGCAGCGCGAACCGCGATGTTTAACATCGGATGCATAGTGATTACCTTGTTTATTAAAGAGCTGATGACGGAAAATTGAGCGGCGCGTATTTTAACTGCTGACAGAAAAAAGTAAAGCGTTGCTGCGATATATCAGCAAATATTGGCCACATCTTACGGATGGCAATTGGCTGTTGTACACCGTTCACGATCAGCTACGTCAGGTCACAAAAGGTAATCATACAACGCAGTTTAGCTATAGCCCTGAGGGGCAACGTTATAAGCGAGTGGACCGCCAGGGAAGTGAGGTAACCACTACACTATATCTTGGAAATGTAGAGAAAATTTATTACCCGGATAGTAGTGTTGAGCAAGGCAGTACGAAAACGATTTACCATGCAGGCAATGTCGAGCTGATAAAAGAAGGTGAAGCCGTTACGATACGGCGTAATATCGGCAATGCGCTGGTAGAACTGACAGGGCAGAGCAGTAAGACACGGTATGTGTATACAGACCATTTGGGCAGTATGGATGTTATTACCGATGTGTCAGGGCGGGTAGAGCAGCGTTTTGGATTTGATGCGTTTGGTAAAAGGCGGATAGTGACGGGGCCGGGGCATCAGGTTACCACACTGAACCTGTCTGCAATATTGGCATTAACGCACCGGGGCTTTACCGGTCACCAGCAGGTAGACCATGCCAATATCATTCATATGGGCGGGTGTGGGCGTATTTATAACAAAAATGCAGGAGCAATTTTGAACGTCGCCGGCGACGGCCTGTAGGGTATCGGCAGGACGCTGCGAATATCCGCCTATTGGAAGGTTCTTACAGGCACCGAGTAACAGCCAAAGCTTTAACCGTTATAACTATATCTTTTCAGCTCCAATACTGCTCTACCGTTATATTGCCAGGTTTACGCCGCAGGTTTTTCTGCAG
>CAZXTH010000371.1:0-3637 GCA_964643585.1 uncultured Pseudoalteromonadaceae bacterium | reverse complement strand
GGCTATTACCCACTGGCTGCAGCAGCAAACCGGTGAGCAACAACTGAACAGCCGGCAGCAGCGTCAATATTTGACGGTTGCACGGCAGTTGAAAGAGCAACTGACAGATAATGCCGAAGTGGACATTGTGTTACCACTGGAACATGGCGAATGGCGGGGTACGCTTAGCCGTCAGCAGTTTGAGCAACTGATACTGCCTTTGGTGAAAAAAACGATTCGTTCCTGCCGTCAGGCATTACGTGATGCGGGCCTGACACCTGAAGAGGTTATCCAGGTGGTTATGGTGGGTGGTTCAACCCGTGTTCCTTTAGTACGTAGTCAGGTAGCAGCATTCTTTGCAGCCGAACCTTTAACATCGATTGATCCGGATAAAGTTGTTGCTATAGGCGCAGCGATTCAGGCGAATGTATTAGCAGGCAATAAAGCCGAAAATGAAACTTTGCTGCTGGATGTCATTCCGTTGTCGCTGGGTATTGAAACCATGGGCGGGCTGACAGAGAAAATTATTCCGCGAAATACGGTCATTCCGGTTGCCCGGGCTCAGGAATTTACCACTTTTAAAGATGGCCAAACTGCAATGGCTATTCATGTGGTACAGGGTGAGCGTGAGTTGGTAGATGACTGTCGTTCACTGGCCCGGTTTGAATTACGTGATATTCCGCCAATGGCGGCTGGTGGTGCGCACATCCGGGTGACTTTCCAGGTTGATGCCGATGGTTTACTCAGTGTGACTGCGCAGGAAAAATCAACCGGACGTCAGGCCAGTATTCAGGTTAAGCCGTCATATGGTCTGAGTGATGAGCAGGTTGCCAGCATGATCAGCAGTTCTATGCAATATGCTCGTCAGGATATGCAATTACGTTTGCTGCGTGAGCAGCAGGTAGAAGCTGACCGGGTACTTGAAGCAATCAAAGCCGCATTGCAGGCAGACGCTGCGCTACTGGATACTGATGAACTGGCTGTGATTGAACAAGCTCTGGTATCGCTGGAGCAGGCTAAACAAGGTTCTGATACCGCAGCGATTAAAGCTGCAATTGAGCACACTAATACTATTACTGATGATTTTGCTGCACGGCGGATGGATAAATCAATCCGGCAGGCACTGCAGGGTCATAAAGTGGATGAGGTCTGATATGCCGCAAATCGTCTTTTTACCGCACCCGGAACTTTGCCCGGAAGGTGCTGCACTGGAAGCACAGCCAGGAGAAACTGTACTTGATGTGGCTCTGAAGAATGGTATCGCTATTGAGCATGCCTGTGAAAAATCCTGTGCCTGTACAACCTGTCATGTAATTGTACGTGAAGGCTTCTATTCTTTGAATGAAAGCGAAGAGCTGGAAGATGATATGCTGGATAAAGCCTGGGGGTTAGAACCTGAATCCCGGCTGGGTTGTCAGGCCCGGATTGCGGATGAAGATCTGGTTGTAGAGATCCCAAAATATACAGTTAATATGGTCAGCGAAGGCCATTAAAGATAGCCCTCTGTTCCGCTGCGGACAGACTTGCCCGCAGCGATTTTCCTGCCCTGGTTTTTTCTGCAACAAATAGGCATTTCGTCATAATTGGCGTATACTATCGCGCCTTAAAATTTTATAACCAAGTTTGTTAACTTTGAGCAGGAGCCTGACATGGCGTTAGAACGCACATTTTCTATTATCAAACCAGATGCAGTAGCTAAGAATCTGATCGGTGCTATTTATAACCGTTTTGAATCTGCTGGCTTACGCATTGTTGCAGCTAAAATGGTTCATTTAAGCCGTGAGCAGGCTGAAGGTTTTTATGCTGAGCATAAAGAGCGTCCTTTCTTTAAAGCGCTGGTAGATTTCATGACTTCTGGCCCGGTAATGGTTCAGGCTCTGGAAGGTGAAGACGCAGTGCGTAAAAACCGCGAAATCATGGGTGCAACCAATCCTAAAGAAGCGTTAGCCGGTACGTTACGTGCTGACTATGCAGTAAGCATTGATGAAAACGCCGTTCACGGTTCTGATGCTGCTGCATCTGCTGCCCGTGAAATTGCTTACTTCTTTACTGATGCTGAGCTGTGCAGCCGTACACGGTAATCTGTCAGTATTGAATGACTGATTAAGGGGGCATCAGCCCCCTTTACTATATAATAAACAGACCCTAGTATTTTATTGCTATTCATAGCAGAGGAGTGTTCTGGTAATGAGTGACCAGCAAACAAAAGTAAATTTACTCGACCTGACCAGAGCACAGCTGCAGGAGTTCTTTGTCTCGCTGGGAGAAAAAGCATTCCGGGCTGATCAGGTTATGAAATGGATTTACCATTTCTGCATCGATGATTTCGATCAGATGACCAATATCAATAAAGTATTACGTGAAAAGCTCAAACAGCTTTGTGTGATTGAAGCTCCGCAAATTGTGACGCGGCAGGACAGTGCTGACGGCACCATTAAATTTGTAATGGGACTTGCTGGTGGTCAGGAAGTAGAGACTGTCTGGATACCGGAAAAAGATCGCCGTACTCTTTGTGTTTCCTCGCAGGTTGGTTGCGCGCTGGACTGCTCGTTTTGTTCTACAGCCCAGCAGGGTTTTAACCGTAATCTCAGCGTATCCGAAATTATTGGCCAGGTATGGCGCGTTTCAAAAATCATTGGCAGTTTTGGCGATACAGGTGAAAAACCGGTCACCAACGTGGTGATGATGGGAATGGGCGAGCCGTTGCTGAATTTGAACAACGTTGTTCCTGCCATGGAACTGATGATGGAAGATTTTGGTTTTGGTCTGTCGAAAAGAAGAGTTACTCTGAGCACGTCTGGCGTGGTTCCGGCACTGGATATTTTGAGAGAACGAATAGATGTCGCGCTGGCTATTTCGTTACACGCACCGAATAACGAATTGCGTAACGAACTGGTTCCGGTTAACAAAAAGTACCCGATGGAAGAGTTTCTGGCCGCTTCACGCCGTTATGTAAAGAATTCTAAAGCCAACGATAAAGTTACGGTTGAGTATGTCATGCTGGAAGGGATTAACGACAGTATGGACCAGGCTCATGAACTGGCAAACGCATTAAAGGATACGCCATCCAAGATTAACCTGATTCCATTTAATCCTTATCCGGGGTCACCGTACAAACGTTCAAGTAACTCCAGAATTGACAGATTTAATAAAGTCTTACAAGAATATGGTTTTACTGTTATTGTAAGAAAAACCCGTGGTGATGATATTGATGCAGCCTGTGGACAATTGGTTGGCGATGTTATCGACAGAACAAAAAGGCTGGTTAAAAAACAGCAGATACAGCAGCAAAAAGGACAGCCGATAGAGGTGAAAATGCTGTAAAGGCTGTGCCGCCATAGCAGGATTTTCTGGCAGTGTTACGGTTAAGTTATGTAGTAATACTGCTGAGTTTATTGTCTGGCTGTGTCTCAGAGCAATATTACTCAGCTTCTGCTTCATCATCGACAGTACGGCATACAGACAGCAATGCAGCTGCACGAACCCGTATTGCGCTGGGGCTCAGTTATCTGCAGCGTGGCGATACAGTGCAGGCTATCTATAATCTGGAAAAAGCCCGGCAGCAGGCGCCATTAATGCCTGAGGTTTATAATGCACTCGCCTGGTATTCGGAGCAGACCGGAGATCTCCGTCAGGCAGAGAGTTTTTACCGGCAGGC
>CAZXTH010000370.1:2234-3644 GCA_964643585.1 uncultured Pseudoalteromonadaceae bacterium | reverse complement strand
CGGGCAGAAACTGTTAACAAAACTGTTTATGCCCGCTAGCCAGCGATTTACTTACTGCATCAGCTTTTGCAAATGTTCTGAAAAGGGCCCTGCAGCCATAAAACCGGTCACTCTGGCAGAGGTTAATTCAGTGCCATCAGGGCTAAAGAACAGTAATGTAGGTAACCCCAGTACCTGGAAATTATCCAGTAATTGTTGATCAGTGCGGGTCATTTTGGTGACATCGACTTTGATTAGTCTCATTTGCTGAAAATATTGCTGAACTTCCGGTTTCGGGAATGTCAGGTGTTCAAATTCTTTGCAGGCAATACACCATTCTGCGTACAGATCAACCATGACATATTGCTGTTGTGCTGTCGCCAGTTTTATTTGTTGTTGCAAAGATTCAAGTGAATCAACATTCATAAAGCGACCCGTTTCGCTACCTTCTGTGATAGCTGATGGTGCTGTTGCCGGGGGAAAGACAACTCTGACAGCCAGTAATGTTGCGGCAATCAGCAGTAACTGACCAAATACTGCAAGCACGGCTTTTGCCGTATTGCTTTGCAGGCCGAACATCAGTCTGAATAAAGCAAAAGAAGCAATTAGCATAAGTACTGCTGCGGCAAGCAGGATTATCCAGCCGGGTAGTAACCTTTCAAGTAATAATAATGGAACGGCCAGAAGCAGGAAACCAAAAGCCGCTTTGATACTGTTCATCCATTGTCCGGCTCTGGGTAATAATTTACCGCCAGAACTGCCCAGCAGCAGCAGTGGTAGCCCCATTCCCAGGCTGAGAACATAAAGTGTCAGGGCTCCGGTAAACAGATCACCGCTCTGAGCAACATATAATAAGGCTGCCGATAAAGGTGCTGTGGTGCAAGGGGAAGCAATCAGTCCGGATAAGGCCCCCATAATAAAGGTACCTTTTACTGAGCCTCCCTGTTGTTTATTACTGATACCTGCTACTTTCTCCTGCCAGCCAGAGGGCAGGGTCAGGTTAAATAAACCGAACATTGCCAGCGCCAGCAACACAAAAACAACACTGGCAGTAATTAAAACTGCCGGGTGTTGTAAATAGGCCTGGAATTGAACACCAAGGCTGGCAACAACCAGTCCCAGAGCTGAGTATGTCAGTGCCATACCCTGTACATAGGTAAACGATAGTGTGAAGGCTCTGCGTCCGGAAAGGGATTTTCCCTGGCCAACAATAATGCTGGTAAGAATCGGATACATAGGAAAAACACAAGGGGTAAATGCCAGCCCCAGCCCTAACAGAAAAAACAGCCCCAGCGTTGCGAGCGCTGTACCTGAGGTCAGCTGTTCTGCCAGTTTGTTCTGAGTTGAAACCGGAATGTCGTTGCTGCCAGAATTTGCTGCTGCAATTAAAGGCACTTCCTGAGTGATCGGTGGGTAGCACAAACCAGCTTC
>CAZXTH010000370.1:0-2224 GCA_964643585.1 uncultured Pseudoalteromonadaceae bacterium | reverse complement strand
GGCACACCCCATATACTGTACTTTGAGTATGGCCTCTTCACCGATATCGGTTAATGGCAGCCGTAATGTCAGTTGATGGTAATACACTTCACTGACACCGAAAAATTCATCTTCTGTCTGAATGCCCTGCGGATAAGCCGGATGTGTGAAACTGACCGCTATGCCACCAAATTTGATTTTGTCGCGATAAAGATAGTAACCATCAGCAATTGTCCAGTTAAGCACCAGTTGCTGATCCTGCTGTACAAAGTCGAATTGGAAAGCCTGCTCTGCCGGTAAGAATTCGTTCTTTTTCAACAAACTGTCCAGCACCGGGTTTGCAGCCTGAGCCAGAGAGAACCACAACAGCAACGGAAGCAGCAGGAGCTTGTACATGAATAACCTCATTTTGCGGAGCAACCGGACAACAGTATAAAGCTGTTCACTGTTTAGGGAAAACAAAGAATTTTCTGAAACGGCCCCTTGAATTTTCCCACTGGTTCCCCCAGATATCGACCACAGAATTTAACAACCCATGTTAAAACATAAATTGCTTCAGGAGAAAAAGCATGAATATTCGTCCATTACATGATCGTGTCATCATCAAACGTTTAGAAGCAGAAAGCAAATCTGCTGGTGGCATAGTCCTGACAGGCGCTTCAGCTGAGAAATCTACTCGTGGTGAAGTTGTTGCTGTTGGCAATGGCCGTATCTTAGACAATGGTGAAGTTAAGCCACTGGAAGTCAAAGTCGGTGACAAAGTGCTGTTTGGCTCTTATGTCGAGCGCACTGAGAAAATTGACGGCCAGGAATATGTGATCACTAAAGAAGATAACATCTTAGGTGTGATTCTGGATTAATCATTCACGGTTCTTGTTTAACTCTCATTTAATTTCACTGAAACAGAATTAAGGATTTAAAAATGGCAGCAAAAGACGTACGTTTTGGCGACGAAGCTCGTAATAAAATGCTGAAAGGCGTTAACATTCTGGCTAACGCAGTAAGAGTGACACTGGGTCCTAAAGGCCGTAACGTTATTCTGGATAAATCTTTCGGTGCTCCGCTGATTACTAAAGATGGCGTATCTGTTGCTAAAGAGATCGAGCTGGAAGACAAGTTCGAGAATATGGGCGCACAGATGGTTAAAGAAGTTGCGTCTAAAGCTAATGACGAAGCAGGTGACGGTACAACTACTGCAACGGTACTGGCTCAGAGCATCATCAACGAAGGTGTTAAAGCTGTTGCTGCTGGTATGAATCCTATGGATTTAAAACGTGGTATCGATAAAGCCGTTGCTGCTGCAGTGAATGAGCTGAAAGCGTTGTCTCAGCCTTGTGCAGACAGCAAAGCGATTGCTCAGGTCGGTACTATTTCTGCCAACTCTGACGATGAAATCGGTCAGATCATTGCCAACGCTATGGATAAAGTTGGCAAAGAAGGCGTTATTACTGTTGAAGAAGGTCAGGGTCTGGCTAACGAGCTGGATGTGGTTGAAGGTATGCAGTTTGACCGTGGCTACCTGTCTCCTTACTTCATCAACAATCAGGAAGCTGGCCAGGTAGAACTGGATAACCCGTTTATCCTGACTGTAGATAAGAAAATCTCTAATATCCGTGAATTGCTGCCAGTGCTGGAAGGTGTGGCTAAATCAGGAAAACCTCTGCTGATCATCGCTGAAGATGTTGAAGGTGAAGCACTGGCAACACTGGTTGTAAACAATATGCGCGGTATCGTGAAGATCTCTGCTGTTAAAGCCCCGGGTTTCGGTGACCGCCGTAAAGCAATGCTGCAGGATATTGCGGTATTAACCGGTGGTACGGTGATTTCTGAAGAAATCGGTCTGGAGCTTGAAAAAGCATCTCTGGAAGATTTAGGAACTGCAAAACGTGTTGTTATCACCAAAGATAACACCACCATCATTGATGGAGCCGGTGAGCAGGCAGCTATTGATGGTCGCGTTAAGCAAATCCGTCAGCAAATTGAAGAAGCAACTTCAGACTACGACAAAGAAAAACTGCAAGAGCGTCTGGCAAAACTGGCTGGCGGTGTAGCAGTAATCAAAGTTGGTGCAGCAACTGAAATTGAAATGAAAGAGAAAAAACACCGCGTTGAAGATGCTCTGCATGCTACCCGTGCAGCGGTAGAAGAAGGCGTAGTGCCTGGCGGTGGTGTGGCTCTGGTACGTGTTGCCGGTAAGCTGAGTGGCTTGACTGCTGATAATGAAGACCAGAATCAAGGTATTAAA
>CAZXTH010000369.1:3159-3652 GCA_964643585.1 uncultured Pseudoalteromonadaceae bacterium | reverse complement strand
TGAAGGCAGGGATGCCTGAATCGAGCCCCCAAGGAAGGGTTTACGGCGTGTTAGCGTAAGTAAGGTGATGGATGCCCTAGCCTTGACTGATCGGCATTACGTATCATAAGAGCTTCTGGCGGGTAGTAATATAACCCGCGTAAAAAATAATCAGTACGCCGCCAAACCATGCCATGGTTACAGGTTCAGACCAGAACAGATAGCCAAAGGCACCGGCAAAAATAACACTGCTGTAAGTCCACATTCCTATATCGCTGGCAGGTGCTATTGCATAGGCTCTGGTCATTGCCAGCTGACCTATGGCGGCCAGTACTCCCATTGCTGCAAAAGCCCACCAGACTTCAGCTGTCAGCGGTTGCCAATAAAAAGGCAAGGGCACGGCAGAGAAAATGGCTGTCAGCAGTGAAAAATAAAATACGATCCGGATGGCAGGTTCAGTGTCAGACATATAGCGAATTGTCGTTTTGGTAATTGCCACCAGAATGGCGGAAGC
>CAZXTH010000369.1:2322-3149 GCA_964643585.1 uncultured Pseudoalteromonadaceae bacterium | reverse complement strand
CGGAAGCCAGAGCAACCAGCAGCAGAATATCAAAATTACCTGTGGCCACGGGTAAGGCAACAATCACACCGATAAAACCAAGAAAAATGCCGGTCAGGGTAATGCGGCTGGGTGTTTCTCGCAGCCAGAATCTGGCAATCAGCGGAACAATAAACGGGGACAATAGCATCACCATCATTGCTTGTGCCAGAGGCAATCGGGCCAGTACATAGAAAAAACAATACATAGAAATAATGCCGGTTAACGCCCGGCTTAAATGCAGATACCAGCGCTGGGTTTTCAGTAGGCTCAAACCATGGCGGTACACAAAAGGCAGCATCAGCAGCAATGCAAACAGGTTACGAAAAAACACGACCTGAGCCTCGCTGGCTGTTTCACTGGTAAACTTCACTACTGCACCAATGCCGGCAAAGCAAGCTTCTGACAGCAATAACAGCATCGCGCCTTTAAGTAAGTGAGGTTGCATCCGTAAACCTGTGGCAAAACAGCAGGCCGGTATTATAGCGTATCCGTACAGTAACGGATATTAGGGGTTGTTGATCTTTGGTTCGATAACCGGCTCTGTTGTCTGGTTGAAGCGATCTGCCGTCAGTAATTCTGATAACTCGTCAGCGGGCATTGGTCTGGCAAACAGGTATCCCTGAATCAGATAACACTGGCGTCGGGTAAAGAAAGCCAATTGCTGTTCTGTTTCCACACCTTCTGCCACACAGTACATGCCTAAACTGCTGGCCATGCTGAGCATCGCATCAATAATAGTTTCATCGCTGCTGTCTATGCCTATGTCCTGCACAAAGCTGCGATCAATTTTAATCGCATCAATGGGG
>CAZXTH010000369.1:0-2312 GCA_964643585.1 uncultured Pseudoalteromonadaceae bacterium | reverse complement strand
AGTGATGAATAACCGGTGCCGAAATCGTCCAGTGCCAGTTGAATACCTAATTTATTCAGTTCCAGCATGGTTTCTATTGCACTCTGATGGTCGCGCATCAGCGCGCTTTCGGTCACTTCATAACGCAAACAATGAGGTGGTAACTGGTACTTTTCCAGTAACCTACGGGTTTGCTCTGCCAGTGCAGGTTGTTCCAGGTGACGGGTAGATAAATTGACTGATAAATACAACGGGTAACCTGCCTGCCACCATTGTTGTAAATCGGCCAGAGCACGTTCCAGCAGTTGCTGGGTCATATTGATGATCAGCCGGAGTTCTTCTGCCAGCGGAATAAATTCTGAAGGAGGGATCATACCGCTGCTGCTTTTCCAGCGCAGTAATACTTCAGCCCCGACAATTTGCTGATCACGGCTGTTGATTATAGGCTGATAGAAATTCACAAACTCGTTTTGCTGCAATGCCTTACGCAATCTGGTTTCCCGGGCCAGTTGCATATGCGCTTTTTCGTTCATTTCGGCGGTGAAAAACTGGAAGTTATTCCGTCCGGCTTCTTTAGCATGGTACATCGCTACGTCAGCATGTTTCAGCAGTTCCGATCCGTTAAAGGCATCACTTGGGTAAACCGCAATACCAATGCTGGGTGAAACTCCAACCGTATGGGTAGCCAGCTGCATAGGTTCGCTGACCACTGACAGCATT
Source organism: uncultured Pseudoalteromonadaceae bacterium (assembly GCA_964643585.1). GTDB lineage: Bacteria > Pseudomonadota > Gammaproteobacteria > Enterobacterales > Alteromonadaceae > Alishewanella. The sequence goes on along the minus strand of CAZXTH010000369.1, from coordinate 1,613 downwards.
TTACGGGCAACGTGGCTGATATTATCTTCGTTTTTGTAACCTTCAAGCAGCACTACAAACTCATCACCACCGAGGCGCGCTATAGTGTCGCTTTCCCGTAGAGTCAGGCTTAACCGACGCGCAACTTCTTTTAGTAACAAATCGCCGATATCGTGTCCCAGAGAGTCATTAATCTGTTTGAATTTATCCAGATCGATAAAGCACAGGGCAAGTGAGCGTTTTTCACGGCGAGCCTGTTCTATGCCGTGATGGATCCTGTCCATCAGCAAGGCTCTGTTGGGTAATCCGGTCAGGGCGTCATAATTTGCTAGATAACGCAGTTCATCTTCTGCCAGTTTCTGGGCAGTAATATCGGTAAAGACCAGTACAAAAAAGGATACCTGCTGTTCGCCGACCGCACTGATATTCAGCAGGGTAGGCCGTTCCAGGCCGTCAGGGGTAATAATACGTTCTTCTCCCTGCCAGTGTTCTCCGGGGTTAAGCTCTCTGAGTTTTCTGGCATAGAAGCGCCGTCTGGTCAGGCTGATACCTAAGTGATGCGGCTGTGGCTGGTCTTGATGTTGTTCTACGCTGCCAAAGGCGGCTGAAAACGACTGATTAGCAGCAATCACTTTTTGCTGTGCATCCAGAATCACTACCCAGTCACGCGTTTGCTGGAAGGCTTCGCCAAATAATTTGGCTTTTTCCATAGTGGCGCGGCTTTCGGTGATATTGCTGAATGTCCCCATCACTTTGCTTATCTGGTTTTCTTCGTCGAATTCCGTCACTTTCCCCTGATCACGGAACCATAACCAATGGCCTTTTTTATGGCGGAGCCGGTAGGTGCAGTCAAAGCCTTGTTCCGGGTTTTGCCTGAAGCGTTGCCAGTGTTGTTCAACCTGTGACTTATCATCGGGGTGAACCAGTTCTATATGCTGTTGCAAGCTAACCGGGTTCATTTTTTCCGGGTAGCCGAGCATGGTGTAAATTCTTGAAGCGTAGAGTACATCTTTTTGCTGCTGCCACTCCCAGGCTCCGCTGTTAACCGATTCCAGCGCCTGTTTCATGCGTTGTTCGCTCACTTTTACTTTGTTATGAGCAATGCTGATCAGTAAGTGCTGCTTACGGCGGAACTGGTAAAAACGGTAAAACAAAAAGGCAGCGAGCAGCGCATAAAGCAACAGTGCCCATGGCGTTAACCATGGGGCAGGTTTGATATTCAGAAAAAGCCTGGCAGGTGCGCTTTCCTGTCCGGTTTCAGGTGAAATAGCAACGACATGAAATACATACTGGCCGCTGGCTAACTGCGGAAAAATCACTTCATTGCTGGTTTGTTCCGGGTAGTTCAGCGTTCTTGGCCCTTGTAACCAGAAGCGATAACGCATTTTATGGCTGTCGCGGAAATTCAGAGAGCTGAAATGCAGCTGAATTCCCAGATCATTATGCGAAAAGGTAATCTGTTCTGAATTAAGATTGATGGCTCGTTGCTTTTTTTCCCCCGAAAGTAAGCCAATATCCGTAATGACAACTCTGGGAGGTTGTTGTTGTGTCTGGAGTTTTTCCGGCTCTATCAGTGTCAGCCCCCGCATATTACCGAAAACCAGCCGGCCATCAGGCAGCCGTGTGCTGGCTTT
>CAZXTH010000368.1:0-3682 GCA_964643585.1 uncultured Pseudoalteromonadaceae bacterium | reverse complement strand
CTTTCGCGCTCAGTTCTGGTTGCCCCAGATACCCATGCGCCACCCCTTCCCCGGCCAGCCAGAGCTCACCAGCAACGCCGTCGGGCAGCAGGTTGCCGCCCTGATCCAGAATGTAGGCCCGGCTGTTAGCAATCACCTGGCCGATCAGCGGTTTGTCATGCCAGTCAGCCGCCAGATGATCACGCGGCACCAGATAGCAGGTGCTGTAGGTTGTGTCTTCCGACGGGCCGTACAGGTTATAGACAGCGTTGACATGCGGCAGTGCGTAGATCCGGTCAACCAGACTGCGGCTCAGCGGTTCCCCTGCCAGGTTTACCGTATTGATGCTGACTGGCAGCCGTTCAGCGGCAACCAGTACATCCAGTGCCGACGGCACTGTGTTGATCAGACTAATCGGGCCGCATAAAGCCGCAGCAGCCTGATCCTGCACCTGCAGGCACAGCGGATCGAGCAAACTCAGCGCATCCTGCACCAGCGTCAGGCAGCCACCGGTCACCAGCGGCAGGAAGATTTCAAACACCGACAAATCAAAACAAATCGAAGTTGCAGCCAGAATATGCTTGCGCTGTTTCGGCTCAAACTGATGTTCCGCCCAGCGCAGCATCGACATTAGATTGCGCTGATGGATCAGGATCCCTTTCGGCAGCCCGGTCGAACCGGACGTATAAATGGCGTACGCCGGCTGTTGCTCCGGCTCACGCTGCACAGAGGCCAGCGCTGCAGGCAACTCCAGCAGGGTTACTGATTCCTGCCACAACAGGCCGTTCAGCACCAGCGACGGACAGTCGCAGAATTGCCGGACAACCGGTTGCAGATGCTCAGTGGTCAGCAGCAGGCTTGGCTGCGCACTGCTGACAATGTTGCGACTGCGCTGGATCGGATAGTGCGGATCCAGCGGTACATAAAAACCGCCCGCCAGTTGAATCGCTAGCAAACTGACGATCAGATCCGCCTGACGCGGCAGATAAACCGCGACCGGCTCACCTGATCTGACGCCGGCTTGCTGCAGCTGCAATGCCAGTTGGCATGCGCTCTGCAGCAATTGTTGATAAGTCCAGTGCTGACCGTGGCAAACCAGCGCTATCGCTTGCGGCTGTTGCCGGACCTGGCGACAGAACGCCTGTGGCAGCGTCTCGTCGATAAACGCCAACGCAGCCGGCTGATGGGCCAGTTGCTGCGCCAGTGCGTCGGCGGCTGGCACCAGGCGCAGCTGACTCAGCTGCACTTCCGGTTGCGCCAGCATCTGTTCCAGCAGATACAGATAGTGCTGCCAGTAAGTACTGACCGTCTGGCGGCTGAACAGCTGGCTGTTGTATTCAAGATAACCGCCAAGCTGCTCAGCCTGGCTGTGCAGCATCAGCGACAGATCAAATTTGGCCAGCAGATGCGGCACTTCCAACGGCCGCACCTGAGTGTCGGCAAAAGATGGACAGGCCGCGCTCTGCTGCATCAGGCCAAACATCACCTGGAATAACGGGCTGTAGGCGGTGCTGCGCGGCGGATTCAGCGCTTCCACCACTTTTTCAAAAGGCACATCCTGATTCGCCTGCGCTGCCAGCACTGTCGTTCTGGCCTGTGCCAGCAAGCTCAGGACATCCTGAGTTTGCTCCAGCAAACCACGCAGCACCACGGTATTGGCAAAAAAGCCTGCCAGTTCGGCCAGCTCTGCCTGTTGCCGGTTGGCGACCGGCGAACCGACTGCGATATCCTGCTCGCCGCTGTGTTTGGCCAGCAAGATCCAGAAAGTACTCAGCAGCACCATATAAGGCGTCAGGCTATGCTGACGGCAGAACTGGGTCAGTTGTTGCTGCAACTCGGCCGGCACCTGTACTGGCAGACAGTCGCCATCAAACTGGCGCCAGACCGGTCTTGACTGTTCGGTCTGCAATTCCAGCAAAGGCGGCAACCCTTGCAATTGCTGCCGCCAATAGGTCAATTGCTGCTGATCGCGCTCGTGCTGCTGACGCTGCCAATGCGCATAATCCTGATACTGCAGCGGCTGCGCATCAAATTGCAGCTGCTGGTTATAGGCCAGCGCCAGCTGACGCAGGAACAGCTGCTGTGACCAGCCGTCAAAAGCGATATGGTGGAAACATAACATCAACAGGCCCGACCCGGCGCCCGCACTGAGCCATTGTGCCCGCACCGGGATCTCGCTTGTCAGGCTGAAAGGCCGGGCGGCGAATTGTTGCAGATAACCGACCCACTCCACCGGCAGCTCAGCCGTGCCCGTCAGCGCCTGCGCATCCAGCCATGACGGCCACGCCGTCTGCTGCAGCCAGGCCGTCGGCAAACTGACCAGTCGAGCCTGGTTGTCTTCGCCCAGCCGCGGATACAAGGTCCGCAGCACCTGATGGCGCTCCAGCAGCAACTGCAGTGCTTGCTGCAGCCGGTCCGCCTGTACGCCGTGCTCGAACCATAAAAACAGCGGCACGTTGTAAACGGCCGTCGGCTCGCCGGATTGCTCGATAAACAACAAGCGCTGCTGAGCATACGACAACTCAAGCTGTTCCGACTGCGGCTGCCGGCACAGCGCCGTCGCCTGATGCGGTTCGCTTTGCTCCACCTGCTGCGCCAGCGCTGCCAGTGTCGGGCTGGCAAACACCGTCGCCAGAGGCAGTGACTTCTGGCAATGCTGGCTGACCCAGTGACACAATCTGGCCACCAGCAACGAATGACCGCCTAACTGAAAGAAATCGGCGTGCCGGCTGATCGTTTCCGGCGCTAACCGGAACAGCTCAGCCCAACATTGCGCCAGCAACCATTCAGTCTCAGTCTGCGGAGACTGATAGTCGGTGTGCTGCCATTGACTCCAGTGCACCTGCGGTAAAGCCCGTTGATCCAGTTTGCCGTTGACGGTCAGCGGCAGCGTCGGCAATGGCAGGATAGCCGCCGGGATCAGATAAGCCGGCAACGCCTGTTTCAACTGTTGCTGCAACTGACGGCAATGCTGCAACAAAGTTGCATCACCTGTGGTGGCCTCGTCAGCCTGTTGTTGTAACACCACATAGGCAATCAGTTGCTTATGTTGTGCCGAACCGCTGACCACTGCAGCAGCCTGTAACACTGCCGGCAATCTCAGTAATGCTTCGGAAATTTCCGTCAGCTCAATCCGAAAACCGCGCAGTTTGATCTGCTGATCGGCTCGTCCGATAAAATGCAGGACGCCCTGATTATCGCGCCGGACTATGTCGCCGGAACGGTATAACAAGCCGTGACCGGCAAAGGGATCTGCAATAAATTTTTCCGCCGTCAGCTCCGGCCGCCCCAGATAAGCCAGCGCCACGCCATCCCCGCCGATCAGCAGCTCGCCAGCCACCCCTTCCGGCACCAGCTGCAGCTGCTCATCGACGATATACAGCTGCGTCTGCTGGATCGGCAGCCCCACCGGTACTGAACTACCGGTCGCCAGCGTGCGAGGGATCGGATAACACACGGCAAAAGTGGTGGTTTCCGTCGGCCCATACCCATTGATCAGCTGAATGTCACTGTTGGCCTGATAGACTTTGGCCACATGAGCCGGCGACACCACATCGCCGCCGACCAAAAGCTGGCGTAAACCGGCAACACAATGCACATCCTGCTCAGTCAGGTGGTTAAATAAAGATGAGGTCAGCCAGGCCGCATTAATGCCGTTGCCGCTGATCAGGTGACGCAGGGTATCCGCCGATAACACAGCTTC
>CAZXTH010000367.1:2708-3685 GCA_964643585.1 uncultured Pseudoalteromonadaceae bacterium | reverse complement strand
GCTGATCTTTTGATGGCATTTTGCCATCTTTACCCGGCAATACCCGCGAATAACCGGTATTTACCGGGTTAACAAAGACAATATCTGCGACATCCAGTACTGAATGTGGGTTGGTTTTAACACCGTAAGGCTGAACCGGATAACCTTCGTCATCAATGATCAGTGATTTAGGGCCGGTATAGGCAATATGCATCCAGACTGAAGCAGAACCCGGGCCACCATTAAAAGAAATAAGCAGCGGACGTTTACGCTTGTCTTTAATATCGGTACGTTGGTAATAGGTATAGAACAGTGTGGCTGTTGGGTGACCATCTTCATCCCAGACTGGCTGAGTGCCGGTTGCTGCGCTGTAGCTGATACGCTGACCGTTGATGGTGGTGCGGTGTTCTGTTGCCTGCAAGCCACTACAGCAAAGCAGCAGTGCCAGACTAAAAGATTTTATTATATTCATAGTGTTCCCTGTGCAGTTATTTTGCCTCACCAGACGGTTAAACCAGCCTGTTGTGGTAGTCCGGCCAGAGCGCAACAGCCCCTGCGGCCTGCAATTCTTTTACCTGAAATTACAGAAGCTGACAAAGCTCATGAGATTAACAGCCGGAAATAGCGATAAGTATATTTGATAATAATTATCATTTGCGTTATTGTGGCGTTCTGTCTTACTGAATATTTTGTGCACATGATCCAGCATTTTACCGCTCTGCTCACCCGGCCTTCATGTCGGCAGGCGCTATTGTTACTGCTGGTATTGCTATTACATGGAGCTGTTATCGCGGCAATGTTCTGGCCGGTTACTCCGGTTGCTGAATCAGTCGTGCCGCCTGCATTACAGGGAGTACTGGTGCAGAATGTTGCGGTACAAGAGCAATTGCCACAGGAGATTGTGGAGGAACCACCGCCGGAGCCGCCAAAACAGGAGACTCCACCGCCACAGAAAAAACCACCAGTGACGATTCCTGAATCTGATAAAGGAATTCTGG
>CAZXTH010000367.1:0-2698 GCA_964643585.1 uncultured Pseudoalteromonadaceae bacterium | reverse complement strand
CCGAACCACGTAAAGAGCCACCTGCGCCGGTTCCGGTTCAGCCGCAGGCTACCCCGCAGCCAGAACCCCCGCCGGTACAACAAAAGCCTGCTGCTGCTCCGGTAAAAATGCCTGATGCCCATGCTGCTCATTTGCAGAACCCGGCGCCGGTTTATCCGGTATTGTCACGTAAGCGCAGAGAGCAGGGGACCGTTATTTTAAGGTTGCTGGTGCTGGTTGATGGCCGGGTTACTGATATTAGTATCCATCAGAGCAGCGGTTATCCAAGGCTGGATGAAAGTGCTGTTCAGGCCGTAAAACGCTGGCGTTATACGCCAGCTGTGCAGGAAGGTAAAGCAATAGATTACTGGCATTTACAGCCTGTGGTGTTTTCGATTAATTAGAGCAACAGGAGAACGTGATGGAAGCCAATCCTTATGGCGTAGCTGCGCTGTGGCAGGAAGGTGATGCCGTAATTAAAGGCGTAGCATTATTGCTGCTAGTGATGTCAGTAATGAGCTGGTATGTCTTGCTACGGCGTGCACTGGGTTTTCTGAAACTAAGGCGTGCAGCAGTGCAGGCGCAGCAGTTCTGGCATGAACAGAGTTTTGAAAAGGGATTGGCATTACTTAGCAGTAGTGTGGTACCTGCTTATCACTATCTGGCTACTGAAGCTCAGGCTGCTGCTGTGCACCATCAGCAGCATCAGGCTGATTTGCATGGCCGTTTGCCGTTGGCAGACTGGCTATCTGCCTGCCTGCGTAATGCGCTGGACGATATTATTGCCCAGCAACAGCGGGGGCTGGCTATTCTGGCTTCTGTAGGGTCTACCGCACCTTTTATTGGTTTGTTTGGTACGGTATGGGGTATTTATCATGCCCTGGTTGGGATTGGGGTATCCGGGCAAGTGGGGATTGATAAAGTTGCCGGCCCGGTGGGTGAAGCACTGATTATGACGGCATTCGGGCTGGCGGTAGCAATTCCTGCGGTATTGGGCTACAACGCCATGAACCGGGCAAATAAAGGGGCGTTTAGTAAACTGCAACGGTTTGCCCACCAGTTACATGCTTACTTTCTGACCGGCAGTGCTTTACATAGCGGTAAAGTTGTCACGCTCAGTACCACCGGTAAGATCCAGGAGGCTGGCTGACTATGGCATTCGGAGGCGATCTGGAACAGCAGGATGAAGTATTAAGCGAAATTAATATGACACCGCTGGTTGATGTAATGCTGGTACTGCTGATTATCTTTATTATCACCGTGCCGGTATTAACCCATACGGTACCGTTACAGCTGCCGCAAAGCAGCCGTCAGCAATCTGCGGAGCAGGAACCGGATAAGGTAAGCATCAGCATTCAGGCTGATGGCAGCCTGTTCTGGAATAATCAGGCTGTCAGCCGGGACGAAATGGCCGTGCTGCTACAACAGGCTGCCAGTGCAGAGCCCGCACCACAGTTGCAAATTTATGGTGATAAAACCGTAGCTTATGAACAGGTACTATGGGTGATGGCCACAGCCCAGCAAAGTGGCCTGAGCCAATTAGGGTTTGTTACGGAGCCACTAAACTAACCATGTAAAGAAAGCGAGTTAAAAACGCGAATTGTTATCAATATTAAATAACTGATTTTAAACGAATTTTTTGATTTTTATGCTGAGCTGGCTTAAAATTGTACTCTATATCCTATTTTCAAGATTACAGAGACATAATTATGAAAGGCCAGCCGCAGGTCATTGCAAAACTCAATGAAGTTCTGACATCAGAATTAACCTCTATTAATCAGTACTTTCTGCATGCCCGGATTTATAAAAACTGGGGCCTGAAGGTGCTGAATGATGTCTGCTACAAAAAATCCATCCGTGATATGAAACAAGCCGATGAGCTGATCGAGCGTATCTTGTTGCTTGAGGGGCTGCCAAATCTGCAGGCTCTCGGCAAGTTACGTATTGGCGAAGATACCGAAGAAATGCTGCAGTGTGATATGGATTTCCAGTACGAGCAGTTGCCATTGCTTAAAGAGGCGATTGCATTGTGTGAGCGGGAACAGGATTTTGTCAGCCGTGAAATACTACAGGAAATTCTGGAGCATGAAGAAGAGCATATTGACTGGATTGAGAGCCAGCAATATCAGGTAGAAAATATGGGACTGGAGAACTATCTGCAGGCCCAGGTGGTTAAAGGAGACTGATGATGAAAGGTAATCAGAAGGTTATAGACGCGCTGAACGTATTACTGGCGAATGAACTGACAGCGATGGACCAGTACTTTATCCATTCCAGAATGTATCAGGACTGGGGTTTGAACAAACTGTTTGAGCGTATCGATCACGAATTTGATGATGAAAAAGGCCATGCCTCGGCATTGATTGAACGGATCCTGTTTCTTGAAGGGGTTCCTGATATGACCAAACGTGATCCGATTCATGTCGGACATGATGTGCCCACTATGTTGCAGAACGATCTGAATGTGGAGTACACCGTTGGTGCATTACTGAAAAAGACCATGGCATTGTGCGAACAGGAGCAGGATTATGTCAGCCGTAATATGCTGCAAACCCTGCTGGACGATACCGAGAACGATCATGCCCACTGGCTGGAACAGCAGCTGCGCCAGATTAAGCTGTTCGGCTTGCAGAATTACCTGCAATCGCAACGCTGAAATTCCCCTTAGAACCTAATGCTGTTCACTTAAGAAGGAATCAGCTTACTTTAAGCTAACCGT
>CAZXTH010000366.1:1261-3688 GCA_964643585.1 uncultured Pseudoalteromonadaceae bacterium | reverse complement strand
TGGTGTTACAGTGTTTTTATGCTTTTGAGCGGAAAACCGGCCGCAGCTGGCCAAAACTGGCACTAGGCTTACAGAAAAATCTGCCGGTTGGCAGTGGTTTAGGCTCCAGTGCCTGCTCTATTGTTGTAGCCTGCTATGCCTTTAATGATTACTTTGGCCAACCGCTGGACTCGCGCGAATTACTGCAACTGATGGCTGAGGCTGAAGGGGGAGTGAGTGGGGCGGTACATTATGACAATGTGGCTCCGTCCTATTTTGGTGGCTTGCAATTAATGCTGCCCCAGAGCAAACAAATTTGCCGGTCTTTACCATGGTTTGAACATTGGCGGGTTGTGCTGAGTTATCCAGGCACTGTATTGTCTACTAAAGCTGCAAGAGCCGTTTTGCCGCAACAGCTGACGTTAGCTCACAGTATCAGGTTTGCCGGTATGCTTAGCCGGTTTGTCAGTGCAGTATATATCGGTGATGAAAAAGATGCCTTGGCGGCGCTGGAAGATTGCATTGCTGAACCCGCCAGAACATCTTTGTTGCCTGAGTTGCCCGCGATGAGAGCAGCACTGACTGATATAGGCGTGCCCCATCTTGGAATTTCAGGCGCTGGCCCGACATTATTTGCGGTATGCACCAGCGATGCACAAGCCGAACAGGCGGCTGCTTATCTGCAGGCGCACTACGAGAAGAATCAGGATGCAACAACCCGTATTTGCAGGTTGTCATTAACAGGCGCCAGAGCGCTGCAGGATTAATTATGTTGTTAACAAATATAAAAGTACCATCTGAACAGGTTAGTTTTTTGCAGGCTGTGAAACAAGGCTTAGGTCAACAACAAGGATTATTCTTTCCGACATCCTGGCCAAAGCTGGATATTGATTATCTGCTCAGTTTACCTATGGCTGAGCGCAGCGCAGAAATCCTGCATAGCCTGATCGGAGATGAGCTGACAAAGCCGGAATTACTGGAAATGACCCGTGCGGCTTTCAGTTTTCCGGCGCCGTTGAATGTTATCAGCGAAGATCTGGCCTGTCTGGAGCTGTTTCATGGTCCTACTCTGGCGTTTAAAGATTTTGGCGGCCGCTTTATGGCTCAGGCTTTGGCCAAAGCTCAGCAGCAACAGCGTACCACTATTGTAACTGCAACATCCGGTGATACCGGTGCTGCTGTTGCACATGCATTTTATCGTCAGCCTGGGGTGCAGGTCGTTATTCTTTACCCTAAGGGTAAAATTAGCCCATTGCAGGAGAAGCTGTTTACTACGCTGGGGGAAAATATTATTACCCTGGCAGTCGAAGGCGATTTTGATCAGTGCCAGGCGCTGGTTAAGCAGGTTTTTGATCAGTCCGCGTTGGTAAAAAAGCTGAATATAAACTCTGCAAATTCTATTAATATCAGCCGCCTGTTTGCTCAGATTTGCTATTACTTTGAAGCTATAGCGCAAATACCTGCTGAGCGTCGGGCTGACACTGTTATTGCAGTGCCAAGCGGTAATTTCGGTAATCTGACAGCAGGTTTAATAGCTAAAGTTCTGGGTTTACCGGTAAAACGAATGATTGCTGCAACCAATGTTAACGATACTGTGCCACGTTACTGGCGTGATGGCGTCTGGCAACCCAAGAGTACGGTGGCTACTTTGTCAAATGCTATGGATGTCAGTGCCCCAAATAACTGGCCGAGGGTTGAAGCGTTACTTGCTCAGGGAGTTATCAGCCGTACAGATATCGAAGCGGTTGCCGTTGATGAAGATGATACTCAGTTAACGGTCAGACAGCTGGCACAGGCTGGTTATATCAGCGAGCCACATGCTGCGGTGGCTTATAAAGCATTGCGGCGTAGTCTGCAGCCGGGAGAATATGGTATCTTTCTGGGTACCGCTCATCCGGCAAAGTTTAAGGAACAGGTTGAGAACATTCTCGGCAGTCCGATTGCTTTGCCTGAAATTCTGGCGCGTTGTGCTGCAGAGCCTGGCCTGAGCCAGGTTATTGCTGCAGATTTCAGTGCGCTGGAACAGATTCTGAATAAACTGGAGTAACTATGCTGCAATGGCAGGATGTTATTGGTGCCGAGAAAAGCCAACCCTATTTTGTTGATACACTGCAACAAGTTAAAGCTGCCAGAGCGGCCGGGCAGGTAATTTACCCGCCGGAGGCTGATGTCTTTAATGCGTTCAGGCTGACAGAGCTTACTAACCTGAAAGTCGTTATTATCGGCCAGGATCCATACCATGGACCCAACCAGGCTCACGGCCTGGCATTTTCTGTCAGGCATGGTGTGCCGGTGCCGCCATCGTTGCAAAATATGTATAAAGAGCTTTCTTATGAATATCCGGATTTCAGAATGCCAGCTCATGGTTGTCTGGAAGACTGGGCAAAGCAGGGAGTTCTGCTGCTTAATACTGTACTGACTGTGGTTGCGGCTCAGCCGAATTCACAT
>CAZXTH010000366.1:0-1251 GCA_964643585.1 uncultured Pseudoalteromonadaceae bacterium | reverse complement strand
CTGACAAAGTTATCAGCCAGATTAGCCAGAGTTGTGAAGATATTATTTTTCTGCTTTGGGGATCTCATGCCCAAAAGAAAGGGCGACTGATTGATGCCCAGCGCCACCATATTCTGACCGCGCCGCATCCTTCGCCTTTATCTGCACACCGTGGATTCCTGGGATGCGGACATTTTCTTGCTGCTAATACTATTCTGCAACGAATCGGTAAAACACCAATAAATTGGCAGGTCTGATTCATCCATCCGGGCCGGTGTCCTCCGGTCCTGTTTATTTATTTTCTTTATCAATCACATCATAGAGTTAATCACTTTATTTTATTGTTTCTATTTTTTATCCATTTGACAAAACAAGAACCTATTAACTACTTTTGTATAACATATTAGAGGATTCTTAAGTTTTGAATCTTATTTGATAAATTAAATTGTCCTCAAATAATAAAAAAGGTCTATAAGTTTTTACCTTAACAACAGGACGTTATCTTCAATCTGCTTTATCAGGTTATGTGCTCCATATCTCTGGCAAGAAGTGGACTGCTAATGAAGTAATGCAGGTCAGATGACATGGTGCACTGATGAATAAGTGTGCTTTATGTTAATGGACGTAGAAAATTATGGATATCAGCATTCAGGATCTTACTGTTGTAGACAGAACAACAGGTGCAACTCACGAACTGCCATTTGGTGATCTGACGCTTAGTGGACATTCTATTGTAAAAATACCTGCATCACATACCAGCGTACTTTCAAGTCAGAGAGTCGGTAATGATCTGGTATTAAAATTTGCTGATGGCAGCACATTACAGATCAATAATTTCTTTGCCAGTAATGATAATCAAGTGGTATTTGATGATGGCAGTTCATTATGGTTAGGTCAGTATGATGCAGGTTTAAATGCGCTACAGTTTACTGAACTTAAATCGCTGGATGCATTACTGCTTACTCCTGCCGCATCATCCGGGGTAAGCTGGCTGGCAATAGGGCTTGGTGTTGCAGGGGTTGGTGCTCTGGCCGCCGGAGGAGGTGGCGGAGGAGGTGATGATAATTCAGGGGTGAGATCACGAGAGCCTATATCTCAATTGGCTATTAATTCATCCGGAACTGTGATTACCGGACGTGGAGAACCAGGGTTCACCATCACTATACGTAATGCTGCCGGCGAAGTAATTGGAACAACTACTGTTGCAGCTAATGGGACTTTTACTGTCAATTTATCTCCTGCACAAATTGATGGTTCAGAGCTTACGGCAAC
>CAZXTH010000365.1:0-3693 GCA_964643585.1 uncultured Pseudoalteromonadaceae bacterium | reverse complement strand
GCAAGGCATCAACAGAACGGTAATAGCGCTTGAAATCTTCAATAGCATTATTTTGCAATGCTTTGACCATGTCCTGAACAAACCGCTCAGAATGCATATAAATCACTTTCGCATCAGGTTTCTTTGCCAGAATGCCATTACCAACAGCGTGCAACAGGTGAGTTTTACCGAGGCCGGTACCACCGTAAATAAATAAAGGGTTATAAGCCGTTCCGGGATTATCAGCCACTTGACTCGCAGCGGCCCGTGCCAGTTGGTTAGACTTACCTTCAACAAAGTTCGAAAAGGTATAGTTCGCCCGTACATTGTTACGAACAATCGTTTTAGGAGCAGGCTCTGCAGTATTATCACGTACTGGAGAAGCAGCAACAACAGCCGGCTCAGCAACAGTAGCAGGCTGCTGCGGGCGTGGAATTTTCTGGCTGCTGCCGACATCAAAACGCAGCCTTGGTGAATTATCGCCGCAATAATCCTGGATCAGCTCCATGATCCGGTTCAGATATTTCTCGCGTACCCAATCAAGCACAAACCGATTAGGCGCATATAGGGTAAGCGCATCGTCAGAACTGTCTGCCTGCAATGGCCGGATCCACATACTGAAGTGTTGTGCCGGCAATTCGGCCTGTAAGGCCTGCAGGCAATTCTGCCAAACGGACTGGTACACCATATCTCCCGGAGCCTTGAATTATGTTGTTATAAAAGGCTGGCGTAAAGTTAGCTTAAACGACATTATGGGCCGATCTTATCCACAACTTCAATATTGACTTTTCCAAAACATCCGACATATGAATAAAAACAAAATAACAAACTGATTTATATACATAAATATCTTTTATTCTATTTATTTATACACTCTCGCAGAGTCATGATTATTGGTGATTAACACAAAATAACCCACATTTTATTCAAAAAAACCAACAACGCTGTGGAAAACTTTATCCCGGCACTACAGCTGCAGGCAATAAAACCAAAGATCTCGCGGAATGCGGCAAGGATCGCATTGACTTTGCTGATTGGAATACGTAAAATTCGCGCTCATTTTTGTCAGCTGCGTTTTGGTATATTTACTAAAACACAGGTAATCTTAGTAAATATTTCTACCGGACGGATGAAATTATGAGTAAAAGAACTTTTCAACCAAGCGTATTAAAACGCAAGCGTATTCACGGTTTCCGTGCCCGTATGGCAACTAAAAATGGCCGTCAGGTACTGGCTCGCCGCCGTGCGAAAGGCCGTAAGCGTTTAGCTGTCTAATTGGCGGTTTATACGCTGAGTGGTCAGTCTAAAATTTGGCCGGGAGCTACGCCTGTTAACGCCCGGCCAGTTTGATAACGTCTTCCAGCACCCGTTCCGGGTTTCTTCTCCCCTGTTCACTATTCTGGCAAAAGCTAATCAGCTTAACCATCCGCGCATTGGCCTTACTATCGCGAAAAAACGTGTTAAATTAGCCGTGCAACGTAACCGGATTAAACGGTGCGCTCGCAATAGTTTCCGTTTGCATCAGCATCAGTTGCCTGCAGTTGATCTGGTATTAATGGTCAAAGGTGATATCAGCAACACACCAAATGATGAACTACAGAAACAACTGGAAAAGTTATGGCGCAAAATCGCTCGTCAGTACATCGCTTTGCAATCCACTGCATGCTGATGCTGATTCGTGGTTATCAAAAGCTGATCAGCCCGTTACTTGGCCCCAGCTGTCGTTTTCATCCAACCTGCTCGCAATATGCCATCACAGCCATTGAACGCTTTGGCGCAGTAAAAGGTTCTTGGTTGGCAGCTAAACGTCTATTAAAATGTCACCCTTTGCATGCGGGTGGTGATGATCCCGTTCCTGAAAAGCACAATGAGAAAAGCTAACCCATGGAATCACAACGCAGTTTATTAATTATAGGTCTGGCACTGGTCAGTTTTTTACTCTGGCAACAGTGGCAGCAAGACTATAACCCAAAGCAGACGGCTCAAACTCAGGCCAGTCAGCAACTTGCATCAGTTTCTGCTGATCAGGACTTGCAACTGACATCTGATGAATTTGGCACTCAGCCAGTTCAGTCTGCTTCCTCTACGCCTGTCACAACCGGTAACGAACAGCTAATCACTGTAAAAACTGATGTGCTGGAACTGTCTATCAATACCCGTGGTGGTGATATTGTCAGTTTGAAATTACCTGAGTACAAACTGACAAAAGACAGTGATGAGCCTTATGTGCTGATGCGCAAGCTGACAGGCTTTGAATATGTGGCTGAATCTGGATTGCTTGGCCGGGATGGACCGGACGATAGCAGAAACCAGGGCCGCCCGGTTTATCATACAACGCAGCAATCTTATACTCTCAGTGCCGATCAAGGTACGCTGACTGTACCGATGACACTTGACTATAACGGCCTGAAAATTGAAAAGCGGTTTATCTTCACCGCAGGCAAATATGATGTCCGGGTAGAATATTTACTGCACAACACAACTGCAGAACCTAAAGTTGTTCAAAATTATCAACATCTGCTGCAAAGCATAGAAGGTGGTAAAGATGGCTCTATGATGATGCCAATCTACCGCGGGGCAGCTTATGGCAGCGGCGAAGAACGCTACAAAAAATATAACTTTGATGACATGCAGAAGCAAAACCTGTCAGTGCCTACCAAAGGCGGCTGGGTTGCCATGCTGGAGCACTACTTCGTTTCTGCGTGGATCCCTTCAGCAGAGCAGGATAATCAGCTCTATAGCCGTGTCAATCGCGGACGAGGCGTTATAGGCAGCTTGGGCCCAGCTATACAGGTTGCCCCGGGCGAACAGACAACAATCGATGTTGTCTTTTATGCTGGTCCTAAAATTCAGGATAACCTGGCTGAACTGGCAAATGGCCTGGATTTAACTGTAGATTATGGTTTCCTGTGGTTTATTTCTCAGCCGTTGTTCTGGTTACTAACGACAATTCAGGGCTTTGTGGTTAACTGGGGTCTGGCTATCATTCTGATCACAGTACTGGTTAAGCTGGCAATGTATCCGCTAACCAAAGTGCAATATGAATCCATGGCGAAGATGCGTAATCTGAAGCCGAAGATTGATGATCTGCAGGCCCGCTACAAAGATGATCGTCAGAAGCTTGGCCCGGCGATGATGGAACTGTACCGCAAAGAAAAAGTGAACCCGATGGGCGGCTGCCTGCCATTAATTATCCAAATGCCAATCTTCCTGGCACTGTACTGGGTATTTGTGGAAAGTGTTGAATTACGGCATGCCCCCTTTATGCTATGGATTACTGACTTGTCAGCTTTGGATCCATACTACGTATTGCCAGTGCTGTTTGGTGCCAGTATGTTCCTGATGCAAAGACTGACACCAATGACAGTAACAGACCCGATGCAGCAGAAGATTATGATGTGGATGCCGGTAGCATTCTCTATTTTCTTCCTGTGGTTCCCAAGTGGCCTGGTACTCTACTGGCTGGTAAGTAACCTTATCTCCATTGCTCAGATGCTGATTATCTACAAAGGCATGGAAAAGAAAGGGTTACATACCAAGAAAGCTTAATCCTGCTAGGGAAACCTTGCAGTAAAACTCTAAGCCTGTTTGCATACTGCGACAGGCTTTTTCTATTAAGAGGCAAACTATGTTCAGTACCGATACCATCGCCGCTTTAGCTACAGCCCCCGGTCGCGCCGGTGTCGGTATTATCCGTATATCCGGCCCGGCAAC
>CAZXTH010000364.1:0-3700 GCA_964643585.1 uncultured Pseudoalteromonadaceae bacterium | reverse complement strand
GGTAAGTCTTTATCTATCAGACTATTCAGCAATTCTTGCTGGAATAACAGTGCCCATACCCCACCCAGCAAAGCTCCCAAAAACACAGTAGGAAAAGCAGGAACTTTTTTCACTGCCATAAATAACAATACAAATAAGGGCACCAGTGATACCCAGCTGATATTGTAATATTGATGCAGTACAGTACTGATTTCATTGATTCGCTCTGAATCAACACTGGTTTCAGTATTCAGACCGATTATTGCAAACAGCAGAATTGCCAGCACAATGCTAGGAATTGTTGTCCACATCAGATGGCGGATATGCTCAAACAATTCGACACCAACAACAGCCGGAGCAAGGTTAGTTGTTTCGCTCAACGGAGAAACTTTATCTCCAAAATATGCACCGGACACAATGGCTCCGGCAGTAACGACCGGCGATAATCCAAGACCAGAAGCCACTCCGATTAAAGCAACACCGATTGTTGCAGCAGTAGTCCAGGAACTACCGATGCTCAGTGAAACAATGCAGCATAAAATACAGCTGGCGGCATAAAACCAGGTTGGGCTAAGTATCTGTAAACCATAATAAATAAGCGTAGGCACAGTACCAGACAATAACCATGTCCCGATAAGTGCGCCAACCGAAAATAAAATTAATACCGCACCCAAAGACAGTGATATGCCTTTTACCATTGATTTTTCAATATCTTTCCAGCGGTAACCGTTTTTGAGCCCAATGATTACTGCAACAGCGGTAGCGACAAACAGTGCAATCTGATTAGGGCCAAAAGCCGCGTCATCAGAAAAGAGGACTACCGATACAGAAAGTAGAGCAATGAGCACCAATAATGGAATTGATGCGTCAAGAAAGCTGGCTTCCTTTATTGTTTTATTCATCTGTTATTCTCAGTTAAACAGAAGATTCTGAGCCTTAGCTCAGAATAATCCTATCAGATTCAGGAAAACCACAATAATGGCAACCGGCGTTACCCAACGGATTGTGAAGTACCAAATGTTAAATATCCAGGGACGTGTATTCAATTCTTCTCTGGCTGCATCTGACGTCATAACCCAACCAGCAAATAGTGCAACCACAAGACCTCCAAGAGGCAACATAATATCTGCAGTCAGGTGATCAAGCATTTCAAAGAAATTGTTAACGTTTTTTCCAAGGAAATTAATCTGATGCTGGGCCCACTCTGCCCCACTGAAAGAATACACCGATAACAGACTGATCAGCCACAGCACACAACCTGAAGCAGCAGATGCCTGCCAGCGTGTCATACCTTTAGATTCAACAAGCCATGCCACTGTCGATTCAATCATAGCAATTGTAGAAGTAAAGGCTGCAAATACGATCATAATGAAAAACAGCGTACCAATAAGAACTCCGCCAGGCATACTGCCAAAAGCGATCGGTAATGTCACAAAAATCAGGCCTGGGCCTGTTCCCGCTTCAAGTCCGTGACTGAAAACTATAGGATAAACCACCAGGCTGGAAATCAATGACACGCAGGTATCTGCAACAGCAATCACAATGGCAGCGCCAGTAATCGATACATTACGGGGCAAGTAAGCACCGTAGATGATCATCACACCTGATGCCAGGCTCAGAGAAAAAAATGCATGCCCTAATGCAGTCAGCACGCCATTAACGGTAATCTTAGAAAAATCCGGCGTAAACATGAAGTTTACTGCTTCCATAAAAGCACCGGTAACACTGGCGTAGATTGCCATAAAAATCAGTAATACCAGTAGTAATGGCATCATATAAACAGAAGCTTTTTCAAGCCCTTGCTTAACACCTTTACCAACCACTACGCAGGTCATAATAACGATGACTGCTGTCCAGAACATCATACTGCCAGCATCACCGGAGAAATCAGAGAAAATCTGGCCTACGGCTTCAGGTGAAGCATTTTCAAAGCTTCCTGAAGCGGCCTTGAAAATATAAGATAATGCCCAACCGGCAATCACTGCGTAAAAAGACAAAATAAGATAGCTGGCTACCAGACCACTCCAGCCTGCTATTTGCCATTTCGTACTGGCTTTGGCTTCTATTGCAACCGCTTTTACCGAATATCCGGGGCTTTGCCTGCCGCGTCGGCCAATCATCACTTCAGCCATCATAATTGGCAAACCAATGACAAAAATAAACAGCAGATAAAGCAGCATAAAAGCGCCTCCGCCATTTTCGCCCATGATGTAAGGGAATTTCCAGATATTGCCAAGACCGACTGCTGCGCCTGTCGCAGCAAGTACAAAGGCAAAATGACCTGACCACTGGCCGTGAACGGATTGACTGACTCCTGACATAAATGACCTTTTATAATTATTATGTGTTTTAATAACAGAGAAAAGGCGGTGTACACCGCCTTTCATTTTCAGCCAGATTATTTACCGGCTGTTTTGCTCAATGACAACAAGTCAACAGTAATGCTTGCTGTTTCCTCAAGGAATGGATCGAGCTTTTCCAGCATTTCAGGAGCATCTTCAGATTTTTCAACTGCCGGCAGTTCAAACCGTGCCAAACGTTCATTGATCCGCTTTAATTCTTTTTCTTTTGCTTCATTACGCTGAGTAACACGCTCAGACTCTTTCAGAGAGATGGTCTTATCCTTAATATGCTCACGATACTCTGCAATATCCTGCAGCAAATAAGAAAACTCTGGTTCTTTTGCAATACGTTGCTGGTGCTTTTCTTCCAATACAGGAATAAATGGCTGGATATTACTGATAGGGCGATAACTAGCCGCAGCAATTGAATCCCATGGCAACGCGTATTCTTCTTTACTTTCGCCCCACTCGGATGGCTCTATCGCCGTAGGGAACGAAATATCCGGAATAACACCCTTATGCTGGGTACTACCACCATCAATACGGTAGAATTTTGCAATAGTGTATTGAATGCTGCCTAACGGATTTTCAAACATATCATAGATACGGCTGATTCCGCGGTGCTGCTGTACAGTACCTTTACCGAAAGTTTGCTCGCCGACAATCAGTGCCCTGCCATAATCCTGCATTGCAGCAGCAAAAATTTCAGATGCGGAAGCACTATAGCGGTCAACCATCACAGTTAACGGGCCATCATAATAGCTGATCCCATCGTTATCTTGTGAGACTGTTACTTTACCATCACCCTCACGTATCTGTACTACAGGACCTTTATCAATGAACAGACCTGTCAGCAGCGTTGCTTCCTGTAAAGATCCCCCACCATTGCCGCGTAAGTCAATGATAATGCCATCAACTTTTTTCTCTTTTAGCTCCGCCAATAACTTTCTGACATCATCTGCAAGATTGTTATAAAATCCCGGAATACTGATTACACCGATGCTTTTATCCAAAGGCATTAGCTTAGGTTCAAGTACTTCAGCTTTTGCTGCCCGGTCTTCCAGCCTGACTTTATCTCTGACAATAGTAATTACCTGAGCTTGGCTGGTTGCAATATCGCTCCCCGCAAGTACCTGTAAACGAACAGTACTCCCCTTAGGGCCTTTGATCAGATCGACAACATCATCCAGTCGCCAGCCAATAACATCGACAAACTCTTCTTTGTCCTGAGCGACACCAATAATCTTGTCTTTAGGCTTCAGTTTTTGTGTCAAATCAGCAGGGCCACCGGGAACCAGGCTCTGGATTACCGTGTAATCCTCATCAGCCCGGAGCACCGCTCCAATCCCTTCCAGCGACAGATTCATTTCCTGCTGGAA
>CAZXTH010000363.1:0-3702 GCA_964643585.1 uncultured Pseudoalteromonadaceae bacterium | reverse complement strand
ACCAACCAACGATCTGGATGTTGAAACCCTGCGGGCACTGGAAAATGCACTGCTGGATTTCCCTGGCTGTGCCATGGTTATCTCGCACGATCGCTGGTTCCTTGACCGTATAGCCACACATATTCTGGATTACCGTGATGAAGGTAAGGTTAACTTCTTCGAAGGGAACTATTCAGACTACGAAACCTGGCTAAAAGCCACTTACGGTGCAGATGCACTGGAACCTCATCGCATCAAATACAAAAAGATCTGATCTGCAATAAAACAGCCCCTAACCTGCCTTTAATAGGCAGGTAGTCCCTCAGAAATATGCATTACCTGCTGATACAGCTCACTTTGCTTTACAATCTGATGAGCCTGTATCAGCTTCTCCACCAGTTCAGATGCGGTGCCAAGGCTGGCAGCAAGCCAGGCTTTCTGTTCCAGTTCTGGTACCGCATAAACAAAATTAAGATAACCAGGATCGACCTTAAGCCAACCGGCCATTGCAGGTAAGGCTCTGGCATCATCAATCACCAGATCAACTTTTTCATTTAATAACAGCTGCCAGGCATCAGCAATATCCGTGACCATCACCAACTGCTCTCCTTCGTTAAATCCTTCCCTGAGCAACAGGCTGGCAGAAAAGTCGCCACGCTGAACCGCTGTCACATACGCCTTACCATCTTGCAGTTGGTGTATATGAATATCTTCACGATGAGCCAGACAAACAAAACCCAGTTGGTAAGCTGCAACCTCGCCAATCCATTGAAACAGATTTTCACGCTCCGGAATTCTGGCGATATTGTAAATCAGCACATTCGGCTGGCTGCTGGCAATATGATAGGCCCTTGCCCAGGGGTAAATCATTATCGGCGGTTGTAACCCCGCTTCTTTCAGAACCATCCTCACCAGCTCAGTGCTTACACCGGTCACTTCACCATTGTGCACTAATTGATAAGGGGGAGATAATTCAGTAACAACACGTAGCTTAGAAGAGGATGTCGTCTGGCCCTGCACACAGGCAGACAACAATAGAGCAGTCAGCACTATTGCGCGCATATTATTTAATTTCCTAATCAGATTCCCCCAGATTACATCTATAAAAAGTTGTACAGACAAACAACCCATAAATAGCGTAGCTGATTATAGCCACTCCGCCAGAGTTGTCGTTGCCTGATTTTAAGGTGGTCAAATTCACCAACCACTTGGTCAATTTCACTATTTAATAGTTTTGCATTTTTTATATGAATACTTCACCGCAGAACATAAAAATAAAAAACCACTTATAAATCATAACGATGAAATAATTTTCAAGATTGGCACGCAGATTGAAATACAAAGGATGTAGTAAACAAAAACCACTAAACATAAGGAAATAAGATCATGAAAACATTCGCTAAAATTGCTGTTATCACTGTTGCCGCTGCCAGCTTTGTATTACCTGCTCATGCGGCTTCACTCCCTGAGTTGGTTGCTGAAATAACCACTAAGCAAATTTCTGAAGTATCAGCGTCTATAAAAGAGCAGGCGAAAAACGCACTGGAAAGTACTGTGAAAGAATTGTTCGCACAAGATAAAAGCCAAAAAACGCAAACTCAGCTGGTAGCCAATACTACCGTGAGCTCTAACCAAACAAACGAGTAAGTGTTATGTTGTTATTTAGCCACTGGCTGCTTGCCATTTATCTGTTGCCGGTAGCAGGCGTAGTTTCCGCCCTGCTGCTGTGGCAAGGATTAACCCCGCTGAGCAGACTGATTCAGAAAGCCCGGTTTCAGTAAATACCGGGCTCTGCTATTTAAGAAAGTTTTGTGTTTTATCAGGCCAGATTATCGTCAGACCAGACAGCAAATTCATTCCCGTTTGGATCAGTAAAATGGAAACGTTTGCCATTAGGGAAAGAAAATGTTGCACGGACAATTTTACCGCCTGCAGCAATAATTTTTGCCTGAGTCCGCTCCAGATCCTTACTATAAATAACCGTCAGCGCACTACCTGCAGCGGTAGTTGATACCGCATTTGAACGATAAAAACCACCATCCAGCCCGGAATTGGCAAACGCTATATAATCAGGGCCATAATCTGCAAACACCCAACCAAACACAGCATTAAAAAACCGTTTAGTTGCAGCCAGGTCCTTAGCAGGAAACTCAAGATAATCTATTTTTTCATGTTGGCTCATACACACCCACGTTCTGCAATGCACCTAGTGTTCAGTATGTTATCAGCCAGCCCTGCTTGTCTAGGGTCTATTGACGTTTGTTGATGGTTTTTGCAGTTATTTGTCTGGCCTTTATACAAGGCAGTGCCTGTGTAGTGTAGTTACTCTACATAAACAGGCATCCCGTTTATTTGGTATACACCACTGTCGATAATTGTAATACCGCACCCATGCGTGCCAGCAGAGTATTAGCAGTTGGTCTGCGGTTAGATTTTTGCTGCTGAGCCGCAGCAACCGCTTTCTGTTCCAGAACATGTTTTTCAGCAACAGGATGACAAACAGCCATGATAAACCTCGTCAAAATTAATCAATGTCGCTTCAGCAACCTGCCCATCAGGTCACTACCGACGGAAACTATTATGCTGAAAAATCAAACAATCCACCAACGAGATAAACTACGGCAAAATCATTAAAAAAACTAATCCAAAATAGATAACCTTTAATAAGTCATTCAGGATAACTTAAGCCTCTACCACGATATGAGCATAAAAAAATGCAAAATTATTCATTAAAAATAAGCTTATATGCACTACCTTACTGATAAAAACAACGTAAAGATATTATGCTTCCTGAAGTTCATGCAAAAGAAATAATAATGACTATTCAGTTACGCTTACTGGCAGCAGCCATAACTTCAGCATAAATCGTCCTGACATTGGCAGCAAAATGCTCAACAGAATGCTGGGCAGCAAATTGTCTGGCTTGCTCTGCCATCACCTGTTGTAATGATGGGTCTTCAAGCAATTGTAATATTCTGGCAGTCCATTGGTCCTGGTTTTCCGGGGTTTTAAAACCGGTCATATCATCAATCACCACATCATCAATACCACTGGAACGAATAGCCACCACGGGTAATCCGGCAGCCATTGCTTCCAGAATAACCATACCTTGTGTTTCTGATTTGGAAGTAAATACAAAAAGCTGGCCCAACTTATAGTACAGCGGCATTTTTTCCGGAGAGACAGCCCCCAGTAAAACAACCTGTTGCTGTAAGCCCAGCACATTAATTTTTTGCTGTAAAGATAACCGTTGGTGGCCGTCACCAATCAGCAGCAACTTAAAAGGTTTTATTGCTTGCTGTTTTAACAAAGCCATAGCATCAATCATAAACCCGATGTTTTTCTCATCAGACAACCGGGATACACTGATCATAACCTGCTCTTGCTGAATCCCCAGTTCAGCCGCCAGTGCCTGAACCTGCTTATCCGACACCTCACAAAAACGCTGATATTCAATCCCGGTAGGTTGCACATACAATGCACTTTTAACCCCGATCATTCGCAGATATTCTGCTGCTGAATCAGTAGGCACAATCAGTGCATCACACTTGTTAGCGAAACGTTTTATCAACCAATGAGAAATAAGGTTACGGAACAACAGCCCCGGTAGTGGCACAAAATGCGCATAGTGTTCAAGCCGGGTATGGTATGTATAAACAACAGGAAGACGGCGGCGGCGAGCCAGCCACAATCCCAGAGTTCCCAGCCAGAAAGGGTGGTGCA
>CAZXTH010000362.1:0-3708 GCA_964643585.1 uncultured Pseudoalteromonadaceae bacterium | reverse complement strand
CAGGAACGAATTTGAACAGCTCCGCTGGCCCGAAGGGTAAACTTCATGGATGAAGCTTATAATCGAGCCCCCATGGAAGGGTTTACGGCGTGTTAGTGTGAGTAAGGTGATGGATGCATCGCCTTAACTGATCGGTATTAGGAAATAGTATGCGTTTAGATAAATTTATATGTGATGCTACAGGGCTAACCCGCTCACAGGCTGGCAAAGTGGTAAGACAGGGCCTGATAACAGTTAATGGCCAGCAAGCGAAACAACCGGCACAGCAAGTTGCCCTGACTGATCAGATTTTCCTGGAAGATCAGCAATTGCAGCTGATAGGGCTGCGTTATTTTATGCTGCATAAACCGGAAGGTTATGTGTGCTCCACTGATGATCCTGATCATCCCACCGTATTCAGCCTGCTTGATGAACCGTTGCAGGAGCGTTTGCACACCGTAGGACGGTTAGATCTGGATACCACAGGCCTGGTACTGATTACTGATGACGGTCAGTGGTCACACCGCATCAGTTCTCCAAAACATCATGTTGCCAAAACTTACCGTGTCTGGTTAGCCGATCCTGTTTCGCACACTGCAATTAAACAATTTGCTGAAGGTGTACAACTGCGTGGCGAGAAAAATATCACCCTGCCAGCAGAGCTGGAGCTAATCAGCGATACCGAAGCGTTACTGACCATCCATGAAGGCCGCTACCATCAAGTGAAACGTATGTTTGCTGCTATCGGTAACAAAGTTGTCCGTCTGCACCGCGAAAAAATAGGTGGTTTACAGCTGCCGGATGATTTGGCTGAAGGTGAGTATCGGGAGTTGGCATCTGCAGAGCTATTGTTACTTAAAGACTAATCTACTTTATTTGCAAAAGCCGATGTTGGATAACATCGGCTCATTCGGGATAGTTAATTAGAGAATGGTGGAATCAGCTTAAACTGAGCATAAAAATAAGAATTTATTTTTTCTTCTCACTTGTTGCTGGTTGACCATACTTAGGAGATCTTGGGCCAAATAACAGCCCATTATGGCTTTCAGCAGACAATAAGCGGTTGGAGCTGATTGCTGCAATATCAAAACCACGGTCAGTAATAGTATCCATTATCTGGTTCAATGCCGCTTCAACCAACATCCCTATCAAGCCTCCATTACCACCATTGCGGTTTTCAGCGGATGATGCGGTTGCGGTGTCTTGCCATAATACAGTGCCTGTGCGCAGATCAACCAATGTTGCTGAAATAGTGACAACCGTATCACTAGAGACCACTTTATAGCTGGTGCCGTATTCATCTATGGTCATATAAAGCGCTGTATCAGCACCAAAAACCTCGTGAATTTTCTCAAAAGGCACTGCATGAATGTCCGCCGCTTCCGTTAATCCATTTGTTCGGAATGTTTGTTCAACTAAGGTCACTGGAAAAACGTAGTAGCCGGATTCAGCGATTGGCCCTGCAACTTGTGATAACAGGCTGTGATGAGCAACAACTTCTACAGAATTATTAACGGGTGGTAGTACTAATATTGAATGAGGATCTGCATTGCGAAACGCACTGTAATCATGTGCAGCTTTACTAGCACAACCGGTCAGAAGAACTAGCACGCCAATAAGACTAAACTTCAGCCACTGCATCTTATGCTCCTTTGCGTGATTGTAATAAAAAGTCGAGGTATTTTGTTGATTCTGGGAACAAGGCTTTCTCATGTTCAAACTGTTGCTGGCCTTGAGTTGCATTACCTGTATCAAAGTACAGCAAGCCCAAATGAGCATGAATGCCTGGCGCTACTTTTTTACCATTTGCTGCAGCATCTTGTATTATCTTCTCAAGGGTAGCTATCTGTTCTTGAGGTGTGACTTCATCACCTTTGAAATAGCTATAAACGGCTTTATTGTATCCACCATGATAATAAAGCGGTTCAGTGGTTTTGCATGCAGAGAGTAATAACAGCGTGCTGACTACGCATACTATTTTTTTCATTATTATTCCTTATTCTGCTTTCCAGTTGCCAGATTCTAAGCCCGTGACAAGTTTATTAACCACTTCACGAATAGCTAAATCAAGGACTTTTCCATTAAGGGTTGCGTCGTAACTTGCAGTACTGCCGAAGCCGATAACTTCGCGCTCAGACAGGCTATATTCCCCCGCGCCTTGTACAGAGTAAACAACCTCAGAAGTGGTAACATCCACTACATTCAAAGTGACTTTGGAATACGCAATTTGTGATTTGCCTTTGCCTAAAATACCGAAGAGCTGCCTATCGCCAATAGCTTTACGGCCAAATTCTGTTACATCACCGGTAACAACATAACGAGCGCCTTTCAGAGATTGTTGTGTACCAGTGAGTTGCGCCTCACCTGATAACAATTGCATGTTATCGCGGTCCATTACACTGAAACGGTTAGTTTGTTGCAGATGACTCATCAGTGAGGTTTTGGCCTGATTCCCTAATGTATCAACACCCGTTGAAAACAATCCATTCTGGAAGTTTGAGCGGTTGACGAATTGACCAACAACTAACTTGCTTTTGGCACCATTGTAGGGAGTGCCATAGCTGGCAACTTTAGGAGTTTCTATAACTTGGGATGATGTTGTGGCACAACCTCCCAGTATTATGGCTGAAACCCCTGCCACTAAAACCGCTTTTGCTGAGCGGGTAATTACCCTATTCATGTTTACTCCTGAGATTATAGAAAGGTTTAGAATTATTTTTTAATATTAAGCTGTGGAAATTTTCATGTTAAATTTTATGTCATCATATCTGCTGATTTTAAATTCGCAATAGATATTATTTGTTTTTTTTCATAGCATCATTTTTAATAATTTTACTTAGGTAGTTGCCGATTCTATGATGAATATGCTATCGATAATAATGTTGCTGACTTGTGTTGTGAGGGCATGAGTCGTAGTGCTTAATGAGCTGGTGTATAAGGAATGTATTAAGTGTTGTATTGCATATTATATGCTTGAGATAATAAATTTTTTCTGAGCCTGCTCCTTTCCATTTAAAAATACCTACAGTTATTGTGGTTCACTGATAATCTGATGGATTCAAGGTTTATAGTTTTTCAGCTGTCTAAATGAAATGTAAAATGGTGTGATATTATTTATTAAGCATCGTACTGCTATTTATAAAATGATAGCCAGATAAATTTAATAATAATCTGGCTATTTTCCCGATTCAAAACTTCACTAAATCGCCTTTTAAAGCAACACCGGCAATAATATTACCTGACCCACACTGGAATTCTTTGGCGCTGCTAAATTCATTATGGCGGTAGTTTGAACGGATATTAACAACTGCATCATAGCCCCGTTTCTGAGCAGCTTCCTGTAGTACTTTTAAAGCAGATAACAGTACCCATTCACAGGCCTCCTGATCCGATTTACCCACAGCATTGGTTTTACGGCTGGTACTGACTTCACCCCAGGTGCTGGTTACTTTAGGATGAGATTGTCCGGCAAAATAAACCGGAATGTTGTGCAGTGCTGATTTAGCCTTGTCTGATTTTAGTAAATCACCCAGTGGTAAGGTTAATACTTCATCTTTAGCCTGTACGGTACTGCTTAGCAGCAATACTACGGTAGCTAATGCGGTTACGACTTTATTCATTAAAATCTCCTTGCTGTTTAAATATCCACGCGATAGCAAAGCCAAATGTCAGGCTATGCTGTCGCTGCAGTAACGGGCTGTCATTAAACTGGGTGTGCTTTAAATTATC
>CAZXTH010000361.1:0-3710 GCA_964643585.1 uncultured Pseudoalteromonadaceae bacterium | reverse complement strand
TACGTTCGCTTTCCAGGTGATTTGCACGCTGTTGTACAGAGGCCAGTTCTGCTTTGAGGGTTTCAAGCTGGCTGGCAAGCCCGGGAGTATAAGTCACGTGTTCTTTGGGCAACCAGCCGGTTTTATTGTCAAAACGAATCTGGACGTAACCACTTTCCGGATCTTCGCTCAGATACGTAACAGCAGTACCTGCATTAACGGTACCTATAATCCGGTACTGGTTATTCGGGCCTGAATGAACATAAACAAATAAGGCATCGCTGATGAAGGCCGGTTTTTGCTCAGAGCTCTGGGCTACAGCCAGCAGAGGCAGTAAAAATAAAACGATAACGGAGCTTTTAAATAATCTGAACATAGGTATCCTGAACTTATTAATATGGAACAACTTTGCGCAGTAGTCTGGATGATAGGGAGTTGTACCTCAATTGACAAGCGTAAATCATGTTGCTGCTGTCAGTCCCCTGATCCGACAGTCAAAATGAGAGAAATATGAGTCTGGAACTGGAATTAAAGTTTTTACTGGCGCCTGAGCAGGCGGCGCAGCTGCCACAGATACTGGCTGATATCACCGGAAAAACCGGTAATGTGTTGCAGCATACCGGCAGTTCAGAATTACTAAATGCTTATTTTGATACGCCTGATAACTGGTTTCGCCGGCATGACAGCGGTTTACGTACCCGACTGAAACGCGGGCGCTACGAACAAACGATCAAACTGGCAGGCCAGCAGCACGGAGCGTTGCAGTTGCGGCCAGAATATAATTTGCCTTGCAATAGCGTTGTGCCGCAACTGATCGATTTTCCGCAGGAAATCTGGCCAGCAGATGCCAATGTTAACGCTTTACAGCATTCATTGACGGAGCTGTTTCGCACGGACTTCACCCGGACCAGTTGGAACCTCAGTTTAGCTGAACAAACCCGGGCAGAGCTGGTTTATGACCAGGGGCGCATTGAGGCTGCCGGGAAGAGTATGCCAATTTCAGAACTTGAGCTGGAACTGCAGGCAGGCTCTGCGGCTGAATTATTCCGTTTTGCCGTGAGCCTGATAAAAAGCCTGCCGCTACAGACAGGATGGTTAAGCAAAGCCGCCAGAGGGTATCAGCTGGCAGGGATTTCTGCTTTAACTGTACCTTTACTCCCTGAGCAAAAAGTACCTGAACATACTGAGCTGGCAGAACTTACCCGTTTGTTGCAGCAGACCGAGGCCGGTTATCTGCAACAGCCGCGGCCTGAACTACTGCAAAATACGTTATATCTGTTACAGCGGATATCTGCCAAGCTGGCGCTCACAGAAGTGCTTAAGCAGTGGCCGCCTGTTATTGCGCAGCTGATCGAATTGACTACAGCAGGGCATTCTCCTTTTGCCTCGAAAGAATATAACCTGTTGTTGCTGGCATTAGCGGAATATTTACTGGCCCAGGCGCCGTTAACTGTGTGAAAGGAATGACAGTCATGGATCTGAAACAGGTTGAATTGCCGCAAGGTATTCTGGATGACTACCTGCAACAGTCGCTGGCCGAATTTCCTGAGCAGTCTGATGCAGCCAGCCGGCAACGGTTGCAGCAATTACTGCTGGCCAGCCCTTTTCTGGGCAGAACCTTACAACAGCAACCAGAGTTGTTGCCGGTATTGACGGCCCCGGAGCAACTGCTGAGCTGGTTAAAAGGTATTACCGCTGACCCGCTTGCCGGATGCTCTTCAGCAGACGAAAGCCTGGCGTTTTCGCGTTTGAGGCAAGCCAGAAATGCCCGTCTGGCAGCGATTCTGGCAGCAGATATTTTGCAATTACAGCCGGTAACGGAAAGCCTGAAAGCAGTTTCTGAACTGGCAGATACCCTGATTAATTCAGCATACCACTGGAGCTGGCAGCAACTGATTACTCAATGGGGCACCCCCTGTGACGAGCAAGGTGAGCCAATGCCAATGCTGATTCTGGGCATGGGTAAGCTTGGCGGGCACGAGCTGAACTTTTCTTCTGATATCGATCTTATTTTTACCTATCCGGCTCATGGTGAAACCCGTGGTGGTCGCCGGGCTGTTGAACACCAGCAATTTTATACCCGCCTGGGGCAAAAACTGATCAGTGCTTTGCATCAGGTAACGGCTGATGGGTTTGTTTACCGGGTTGATATGCGGTTACGGCCTTTTGGTGATAGTGGGCCGCTGGCACTCAGTTTTGCTGCAATGGAAGATTATTATCAGGAGCAAGGGCGGGAATGGGAACGTTATGCGTTGCTGAAAGCCCGGGTACTTAACCCTGATAAGCGCTATACCCCGGAACTGCAGCAATTGCTAAAGCCGTTTATTTACCGGCGCTACATTGATTTTTCTGCGATTGAATCTCTGCGGCGGATGAAGCAACTGATAGAACAGGAAAACCGCCGGCAGCAGCGTTATAACAATATAAAGCTGGGGCCAGGTGGCATCCGTGAAGTGGAGTTTATTGTTCAGACACTGCAGCTGATCCGTGGTGGACGACAGACTCAGTTGCAGCAGCCTTCTATCCTTAAAGCAATGCAGGTTCTGGCTGAACAGCAGTTATTTTCTGCTGAACAGCATCAGCAATTACAGCAGGATTATCTCTTTCTGCGCCAGGTTGAACAGGCACTGCAAGGTATTGATGACAAGCAGACCCAGACCTTGCCTGAGGATAGTCTGACTCAGGCGCATTTACTGGCTGCGCTTAATGCTCATAGCTGGCCGCAATTGCTGCAACAGATTACCGCTACAATGCAACGTATACATCAGCAATTCCGGCTGGTGATTGATCCTGAAGATAACACCGAATCGCAAGATCTGGCGTTGGGGCGAATGCTGTGGGACAGTGAGCATTCGCCGGAAGAACTGGCATGCCAGCTGGATTGGCTTGATACAACACAGGCTACAGCCATGCTGGAATGGTTACAGGCATTTCGCGGTGATAGCCAGAAACGCAGTATCGGCCCGAGGGGGCGGGATTATCTGGCACGGCTGATGCCTCCGTTGATTCAACTGTTGCAACAGCAGCAATCGCAGCCTGTTGTACTTGAACGGGTACTGAGCGTGTTGCGCCATATTATGACCCGTACCGCCTATCTGGAATTGCTGTTTGAAAACCCACGGGCATTACAGCAATTGGTGCTGTTATGCACGCAAAGTGGCTGGCTGGCCGAGCAACTGTCACGTTACCCGCTATTGCTGGATGAACTGATTGATCCTGCTCAGTTATATCAGGTAGCCAAGGTTACGGATTATGCTGACCGGCTCCGCGAGCAAATGCTGCGGGTGCCGGATGATGATCTGGAGCTGCAGATGGAAATGCTACGCCAGTACAAACAGTCGCAGCTGTTACGGATTGCCGCAGCAGATATCAGTGGCGTACTGCCGCTGATGAAAGTCAGTGATCATTTAAGCTGGCTGGCAGAGGCACTGGTACGACAGGTGATTGAACTGGCATGGCAACAGATGGTAAGCCGTTACGGTTATCCGGCCGGGGCTTCTGAGCAGCAGAAAGGGCTTGCTGTTATTGCTTATGGCAAACTGGGCGGGCTTGAGCTGGGCTACGGCTCAGATCTGGATCTGGTTTTTGTGCATAATTGCGACACTACAGCAGATACCAATGGTGATAAAGCTATTGATTCCCGGCAGTTTTACCTGAAGCTGGTGCAACGTATCCTGCACCTTTGTACTACCCGCACCAGCAGCGGTGTATTGTATGAAGTGGATACCCGT
>CAZXTH010000360.1:0-3713 GCA_964643585.1 uncultured Pseudoalteromonadaceae bacterium | reverse complement strand
CAACGGCCGCCAGTGCTATTCCAGAATATGCCGTTTGGGCGCATAAATCGCCAGGGTGTACTGGTTACAGCCTACGCAGCCGAAAGTGAGAGTTTTGGTCATATTTTGCGACACAGGCTGGGACTGGCAGAAAACAGCCATGGTTACGATTTATTACTGGATTATATCCAGCCGGATATGGGAGCGGCGTTTTTTGCGCCTTCTGTCAGCTTTCTGGAGCAGGCTGCACAGGAAGACTTAACCCGCTCTGAGGCTGGTTAAAGAAGCTCTACACCTTTTCAAAAAGCTCGGTAACGTTTTTCAGTGTAAATTCAATATTTTTCACACTGATTGGAGCAATAAAAATAGTGTCATCCCCGGCGATAGTGCCTAATACGCCTTCTGCTTTGCCTACTGAATCAAGCAGACGTGCTATCAGTTGGGCTGCTCCCGGGCTGGTACGGATAATGATCATGACATCATTGTGTTCGATATCCAGCACTAACTGACGAAGCGGGCTTTTTGTTGTCGGTACGCCCAGCTCCGGTGGCAGAGTGTATACCATTTCCTGTTTAGCATTACGTGTACGGACTGCGCCATACTTGCTGAGCATTCTGGATACTTTCGACTGGCTGATATTGTCGTAGCCCTCTTTTTTCAGTGCGTCGACGATTTCACTCTGGGAACCGAAACTTTCCGTTTTGAGTAATGCTTTAAAGGCCTGGGTCAGGGCTTCCTGTCGGGATTGTTTACTGGTCATGCGTCTTTCTGCTCCTTTTAAGCGCGCAAGTTTACTAAAAACCGGCCTGATAATGCAGTCAGACGAATAAATTACACTAATTTAATCTAAAATGCTTAGGGTCTGTTACCCTTTTTCGATTATATTCTGTTCCAGCTGAAAGCGTTCTGGTTGCGGCGCGAGGAGCGTAGCTTAGTTATTCTAAGCAAGTGACGAGTAACCAAAAGCAGAACGCTTTCAGATGAATCCAAAGGGCAGTATTTGTCTGCAATTTCTACGGCGTTATCGTTCATTTATGTAGAATAACTACACGGCATGGACTCTGCCTGGTAAAAATTGCAGACAAATGCTGCAGAAATAGTCAAAAAAGGGTAACAGACCCTAGACTTTAGGCTTAAGCCATTTGTATTTTGAGCGCTATTTCAGTATTGTTGGCGCGTTTAATCTGAACCGTAAAGTGGAGATAATCATGAAAGTTGCCGTATTGGGTGCTGCCGGCGGTATTGGTCAGGCCTTGTCTTTATTACTGAAATTAGATTTACCTGCAGGCACGGATCTCGCGTTATACGATCTGGCTCCTGTTACTCCAGGCGTTGCGGTAGATTTAAGCCATATCCCTACCGCGGTTAAAGTAACTGGTCATGGTAAGGAAGATCTGGCTACAGCGCTGAAAGGTGCTGATGTGGTTATGATCCCGGCTGGTATGCCACGTAAACCAGGCATGGATCGTTCTGATTTATTCAATATCAATGCTGGTGTAGTTAAAACACTGGCTGAAGCTATTGTTGAACAATGCCCTAAAGCACTGGTTGGTATCATCACCAACCCGGTAAATACTACAGTTGCGATTGCTGCAGAAGTATTCAAAAAAGCTGGTACTTATGATCCGAAGCGCCTGTTCGGGGTGACAACTCTGGATGTTATCCGCGCTGAAACTTTTGTTGGTGAGCTGAAAGGCAAAAATCCTAAGGATGTAGTTGTTCCGGTGATCGGTGGCCACAGTGGTACAACTATTCTGCCTTTGCTGTCACAGGTGAAAGGTGTAACATTTACTGATGAAGAAGTGTCATCACTGACTTACCGTATCCAGAACGCAGGTACAGAAGTTGTTGAAGCTAAAGCCGGTGGCGGTTCTGCGACTCTGTCAATGGGTCAGGCTGCTGCACGTTTTGCAGTTGCTCTGGTTAAAGGCCTGCAAGGTGAGAAAGTAACAGAATACGCTTATGTTGAAGGAAAAGGCGAACATGCGCGTTTCTTTGCTCAGCCAATCGTATTGGGTAAAAACGGCGTTGAAGAATTACTGCCAATCGGTACGTTAAGCGCGTACGAGCAAAAAGCAATGACTGATATGCTGGGTACGCTGAAAGGCGATATCACCTTAGGCGAAGACTTTGTGAAGAATGCCTGATTAACGGTAGTATCTTAAAATAGCAAAAGGGCAGCGAACGCTGCCCTTTTTGTTTAAGGTGACATTACTAAAAGTAATTAGCCGTGTTCGGGGCTGAATATTCAGTGAGTCCGGGATACTGCGATTCTTGCCAGCGATAATAATGCCTGCTTATGCTGAGATTCCGGAAGAATACTCAGGGCATCACAAGCTTTATCTGCTTCGCTACGGGCAACGTTCGTAGTGTAATCAAATGCTTTTGTTTGCTCCATGGCTGCCATTATTTCTGACAGGTTGGCCATCCCATCGCCTTCAGTAATAGCGTGTCGAATAAGCTGTTGTTGTTGCGTAGTACCATGCTGCAGAGCATAAATCAGTGGCAGGGTAGGTTTGCCTTCTGCCAGGTCGTCACCAATATTTTTACCCAGTTCAGCAGCATCAGCTTGATAGTCAAGCACGTCATCAATCAGTTGGAAAGCCGTTCCGAGGTGCATACCATAGCGCTTCATAGCATTCACAACGGGTTCAGGTTGCGCTGTGATAATAGCGCCTAACTGAGTTGCTGCTTCAAACAGCTTAGCCGTTTTGCAGTATATAACCTGCATATAACGCTCTTCAGTGGTATCAGGATCATTGACGTTCATCAATTGCAATACTTCACCTTCTGCAATGATGTTCGTTGCGTCAGCCAGAATCTGCATGACACGCATATTATCGAGCGATACCATCTGCTGAAATGAACGGCTATACAGGAAATCTCCAACCAGTACGCTGGCCTGATTACCAAATACTGCGTTGGCTGTTTCTTTACCCCGGCGCAGAGTGGACTCATCCACAACATCATCGTGTAACAATGTTGAGGTATGAATAAACTCAATGATAGTTGCAAGGGTAATATGCTGATTTCCCTGATAACCAAGGGCTCTTGCTGCAAGCACAGCAAGCAGCGGGCGTAGACGTTTGCCGCCGCTGTTTACGATGTAGATACCCAGCTGATTAATCAGTGCTACATCAGAGGTTAGCTGGGAGAAAATATGTTGATTGACGGCTGTCATGTCATCGTGACAAAGCTGCCGGATCTCGTCGAGCGTCATGAAAACAACTGCTTAACCCTATGAATGTTCCTGATTCTACACTATTCAGGGGGGGCTCTGAAAGGAAATCTCGATCCTTTTCGTAGCCAGCAGATCTTTTTACGAATTGTACTTGCTAGGATTTCTTAAATTGCGTACAATTCGCGCCCTGTGATTTGAATTAACACGCCACATTTAGCAGAAGTAGGCGTGCTTTGGACGGAGTTAACTATGTACGCGGTTTTCCAAAGTGGTGGTAAACAGCACCGTGTGACGGAAGGTCAAACTCTTCGTCTAGAAAAACTAGACTTAGAAACCGGCGCAACAATTGAATTTACACCTCTGATGGTCGCTAACGGCGAAACTATCAGCATCGGTGCACCTTTAGTAGAAGGTGGTAAGGTAGTAGCGGAAGTGGTCAATCATGGCCGTGGCGATAAAATCAAAATCGTTAAATTCCGTCGTCGTAAGCACTCACGTAAACAGATGGGTCACCGTCAATGGTTTACTGAAGTGAAAATTACCAGCATCAGCG
>CAZXTH010000359.1:586-3727 GCA_964643585.1 uncultured Pseudoalteromonadaceae bacterium | reverse complement strand
CTCAAACAAAGCGGCCGTGCCAGCTATGTTGCCATTAATGACGACGAAGCTTTAGCTGCTTTCTAGCAACTGGCAAAAAGCGAAGGTATCATCCCGGCCCTTGAAAGCTCTCATGCACTGGCACAAGCGCTGAAAATGGCCCAACAAGCAACATCGCCCCTGATTTTGCTGGTTAATCTATCCGGGCGCGGCGATAAAGATTTAAACCATGTACACCAGATTCTGAATAAGGAACCGGAATGAAACGTTATCAGCAAATGTTTAACCGTCTGAACAACGAGCAGTGTGGCGCCTTTGTTCCCTTTGTGACACTGGGCGACCCAACACCGGAGCTGTCATTCGATATTATCCGTACTCTGATTGATGCCGGAGCAGACGCTCTGGAGCTGGGTATTCCGTTTTCAGACCCGATAGCCGACGGCCCTACCATTCAGAATGCGAATATCCGGGCACTGGCAGCAGGTGTAACGCCTGCCGGTTGCTTTGAGCTAATCCGCAGGATCCGGGCCTATAATGCCAGTATCCCGATAGGCCTGTTACTGTATTCCAACCTGATTATGGCCAGAGGCATTGAGCAGTTTTATGCCGATGCTGCCACAGCAGGTGTTGATTCGATTCTGATTGCCGATGTTCCTCTGCATGAAAGCAAGCCTTTCCGGCAGGCTGCAATCCAGCACAATATTGCGCCAATTTATATCGTGCCACCAAATATCAGCGATGATGAGCTACGGCAAATTGCATCTTATGGCAGAGGGTATACCTATTTGCTAAGCAGGGCCGGTGTTACCGGTACAGAGGTACAAGCTGCTATGCCAGCAGCAGAATTAATCAGCAGAATACGCCAGTATAACCCGGCCCCCCCCTTACTGGGGTTTGGCATATCAACCCCGGAGCATGTGCGTCAGGCCATCGGTAATGGTGCAGCCGGTGCCATCAGCGGTTCAGCGATTGTCCGCCTGATAGAGCAGCATCAGCATGAACCGGCAGTGCTGTTGCAGTCGCTGTCGCAGTTTGTTACGGCAATGAAAGCAGCAACCTGATGCTGGTCTCGCTATAAAACCATCGATTTTTTATCAGTAAAACCGCATAATGCGGTTTTATTTTATTCCTCTTAAAAACAGGTTCATTATGCAGATTTCAGACAATAGCGTAGTCCAGATCCACTACACACTTTCAGACGAAAATGGCGAAATTGAAAGCTCTGTGGGCGGCCAGCCGCTGCTTTATCTTCATGGTCATCAGCAAATGCTGGCAGGTCTGGAAACCGAGCTGACAGGCAAGGCTGCCGGTGATGAACTGGATATAACGCTACCTCCGGCTCAGGCGTATGGCGAACGTGATGAAAATGCAATTCAGAGCATTCAGGTAAAACATCTGTTGGGTGCAAAAAAATGGAAGCCAGGTATGGTTGCTGTTGTGCAAACAGAGCAAGGCCAGCGTCAGGTAACGATTGTTAAAGTCGGGATGTTTAAGGCTGAAGTAGATACAAATCACCCTCTGGCAGGCAAGACACTGACATTTAAAGTGAAAGTACTGGCAGTTCGTGAAGCAACGGAAGAAGAGCTGGCGCATGGTCATGCGCATGGTGAAGGCGGCCACCACCATCACTAAGAACCGGCTGAACCGGTACCTTGATAAAAGCGCTTTCCTTACGGTTAAGCGCTTTTTTGTTGGAGTCTTGGCAGAACACAGTGCCTGACAACCTGTTCAGGCTGACCACAGTAACTCGCCTTCGGCTCAAACAACCTGTGGTCACCTTCACAGGTATCAGGAACTGTGTTTATTATCGCCCCCTAATGGGTGGCTGTGTGCCTAAACGGAGTCTGCTTACTCTAAGCTAACCGTTTAAGTAGGAGGGTTGACAAATACTGCCCTTCGGGTTCTTCTGAAAGCGTTTTATTAAGCTACATTTCTCACGCCTTGTCTAAAACGCTTTCAAAGTGAACACAAATTTCATCAAAAAAGAGCAACAGACCCTATGCTGTCGCTTATCTAGCAGCAGGCACCAACCGTAATAGCTTACCCTCAGCACTGTCTGTCAGCAGATAAAGCGCACCATCAGGCCCTGTACGCACATCACGTAACCGGTTCCCCATATCTTTAAGCATCACTTCTTCATTTACCACGTTGCCATTGGCAAGCTCTAACCGGTGTAAGCTCTTACCTGCCAGGGCCGTAACAAAAATATTCCCCTGCCACTGTGGAAACAATGTTCCGCGGTATAACGTCATCCCTGCAGGCGCAATAGAAGGGGTCCACACGTACAAAGGTGGTTCTGTACCGGCAAACTCACTGAAAGGCGAAATACGGGCTCCGGTATAATCCACACCAAAGGTTGCCACAGGCCAGCCATAGTTTTTACCTGCCTGCAGCAGGTTCAGTTCATCCCCGCCTTTAGGGCCATGCTCGTGGCTGTATAAGCGTGCCGTTTCTGTATCATAAAAAATTCCCTGCACATTACGGTGACCGAGCGTAAAAATCTCTGCAGCGGTATCCGGCTGTCCGGCAAACGGGTTATCTGCTGGCGCTTTGCCTTCCGGGGTCAGGCGGACAATTTTTCCCAGGTGGTTGTCTTTATTCTGTGCCTGTTCGCGGTAATCAAAACCATCCCCCAGCGTCAGAACAATAGTACTGTCCGGCAGTTGCGCCATACGGCCACCATAGTGAGCTGCGCCCCGGCGATCAGGTTTTGCCCTGAATAATGGCGTAACAGACTGCAACTGCTGCTCCCCCAGTACAGCACTGCCAAGGCAAACACTGTTAGCCTGTACGGTGCCGCAGGAATAACTCAGATATAACCGACCACTTTCAGCAAAGTCATCAGCCAGCATAATGTCCAGCAAACCGCCTTGTGAAATCGCCAGTAAATCCGGTAATTCAGGTTTGATACGCTGTTTAAGTGCGCCGTCAGCAGCCAACCGGACTAAATGGCCTCCCCGTTCAGTAATCAGGTAGTCACCGTCTGGCAGGAATGTCAGCGCCCAGGGAAAGTTCAGTTGTTCATTAACGGTCTGTACCTGCCAGTGTTGCTGGGCAACAACGGGTAAACTGAGACCCAGTATTAGAAGTAATAATTTGATCATCCGTTTTTCTCCCGTGCCTGCAGTAAGTAAAAAAGCCCAGCTGCCAGCCCGGTACAGC
>CAZXTH010000359.1:0-576 GCA_964643585.1 uncultured Pseudoalteromonadaceae bacterium | reverse complement strand
GTTCCGCTGATACTACGGTTCAGCGCAATTAGTGTTGGCATCGGAGCCAACTGGTTGATAATCAGCAGTGCCATATAGGTTCCCAGCGCAGTAATAGCAAAATACCCAGCCAATGCGGAGAATGGCAGATAGGGCCGCAACAGATAACTGACAACCAGTCCAATCAGTAAAATGGGCAGAAAGATAACTGCCAAAACCGGCATAAAGTGCCTTAAATCGAATAAAACTGTGCTTAACCTGTCGCTAAAGCTAATACCACCACTCAACTCTGCAATTGCTGACAGATTAAACAAACTCTGAAGAATACTGCCGCTCACTGCTGCAAGTAGCAGTGCCAGCAAAAAATAACCTGTAATTTTCATTGCGTAACCTCCATTTTGCATTTAAGCCTAAAAGAGGCTGTCAGGAAAAACAAGATAAACTGCCGCCAGGCAATATTCTTCATCTGGCAGAGCTGCTAGAATCAAAAGTACAAATACTCAGGAGCTATTATGCGTTTAGCATGAACCACCTTACTTACGCTAACACGCCGTAAACCCTTCCATGGGGGCTCGATTCAGGCATCCATGCCTTCAA
>CAZXTH010000358.1:3325-3741 GCA_964643585.1 uncultured Pseudoalteromonadaceae bacterium | reverse complement strand
CTCTTACCATCTGGAGCTGGAAATCACCGAAGGTACGGTAATGCAGTCACCTAAAGTCGCAATAGATACCATGAAAAAGCTGCGGGCCAGAGGGATTCACCTGGCAATGGATGACTTCGGTACCGGTTATTCCTCACTGGCCTATCTGAAACAGTTTCCGCTGAATACGCTGAAAATTGATAAAGCCTTTATTGATGATATGAAAACTGCCCGCGGCCGCAATATGGTTGATACGATTGTGACTATCGCCCATAACCTGGGGCTGTTGGTGGTTGCAGAAGGTGTGGAAGAATCGTCTCAGCTGGAATTACTGCGCAAATTACGCTGTGAAGCTATTCAGGGCTACTTCTACAGTAAGCCGCTATCAGCTGAGGATTTCCTGTCATTTCTGAAACAACAGAAACAACAAAAAACCA
>CAZXTH010000358.1:0-3315 GCA_964643585.1 uncultured Pseudoalteromonadaceae bacterium | reverse complement strand
AGCGGTTTAACAAAGCCAGCCTATAAAATAGATTAGGTTTCTGGCATATCCCTGGCCAAAAGCAGATATAAACAAATAAACTGCAACAAAAAGCCCTGCATTGCAGGACTTAGTCGTTATTCGCTGTCTGTTTCGACGTAGGAGAAATCATCACTATCGTTGGCAATACGCTTTTTGCCGAATACAGTATGAAACTTACGTTTTTCCTGTACCCGCTGTTTGTACTTAACCCAGGTTTTTTCAAACGCTGAAACAGCCGCTTCTTCACCTTTGCATACCTGAAGAAAGCGCTTTTCTTCGTCATTTACCGGAGCCCGCTTACCCTCTTCCAGCTCCTGCATTGCCACACCATGTTTTTCCAGCAGATTGCCCTCTGCCAGCGTAAAGCGCCCGGACCGCGTGAAACCTTTTGGAAAATTGCGGTCATCGAAAAAGCGACGGTTAGCTGCAAAACTTTGCTGCATCACTTTTTTCCTCTAAATCTCGTTGAATATAAAGTCAGCCTGTTTAAACTGTGCGGAGTATGGGTAACAAAATTCCAGTCGTAAAACAAAAATTTTTTATCGTTACAACAAGAGATTTTAAGGGAATATTTTGGATACAGAACTGCTCAAAACCTTTCTGGAAGTTCAGCGCACCCGCCACTTTGGCAAAGCAGCAGAAAACCTCTATCTTACCCAGTCTGCTGTCAGTTTCCGCATTCGTCAGTTAGAGCAGCAACTGGGGGTTAACCTGTTCAGCCGTTACCGTAACAATATACAGCTGACAGCCGCCGGAGAGCGCCTTTTACCGCATGCTGAAGCCATGCTGACAACTCTGCAGCGGGCTAAGCAGGACGTTGCTGTCAGCGCAGAACAAGCTGCCCAGTTGGCTATTGCTGCAACAGCAAATATCTGGGATGCCTTTCTGCTCAAGAGCTTTATACACCTGCAGCAAAGCCTGCCAGCATTGTCCTGGCGCGCTGAATCTTTTGGTCGGGAACAAACTGTCCGGCTGATTCTGGAACGCAATCTTGATCTGGCGTTTTTATTCGACCCGCCAAAAGTGGACGAAATGCAGGTAGAAAAACTGGGAATGATTCGCCTGCTGCCAGTCACCACCTTTGAACAAAACACAGCTGAATATGCAATGCAACAGCATTATATCTTTGTGGACTGGGGAACATCGTTCCATATTCAGCATGCACAGAATTTTCCGGAGCTACCACCGCCAAGCCTGCGTACCGGTAATGCCAGAATAGCGTTGGGTATGATTTTGCAAAATGGTGGCTCGGCTTATCTGCCGGAAATGATGGTGCAATCGTTACTGGAAAACGGCCAGCTTAGATTAATTAGTGACGCGCCGGTTATAGCCAGAGAGGTATATGCTGCCGCATTACATAAAACACCATCTGCGGGTTTGGTGCAGCAGATTATTCATGAAGTACAGCAGTTGCTGGCAGAGTAATAAAAAACAGGCAGAACTTTCAGTAATACCAATCAGTTAAGGTTGTAGCATCCATCACCTTACTCACGCTAACACGCCGTAAACCCTTCCATGGGGCTCGGTTCCGCCCGTCTAGGGCTCCAACGGTTAGCTTAGAGTAAGCTGATTCCTGCTTAACTGATTATTATTAGGTTCTTCTGCCTGTTTTGGTTTCAGCCTGTGGTTATGAGTAAAACCGCTGGCCTTGTTCTGCCATTTCTACCAGCTTTGGAGCCGGGGTAAAACGGCTGCCAAAACGCCCTTCCAGCGCTTTCAGCTCGGTAACCAGTTTATCTGCACCTAATTGGTCAATATATCGGAACGGGCCGCCCAGAAACGGTGGGAAGCCAATACCGAAGATAGCGCCAATATCACCATCACGGGGGGATGCAATAATCCCTTCATCAAGACAGCGCACAGCTTCATTCAGCATTTGTGCTACACAGCGGTTGGCAATATCCTGACGGCGCATTTTCGGTGCAGGAGTAACACCCAGCACGCTATAAACAGAGCTATCAACCTGCTTGCGGCCTCGTTTTGCAGTTTTTCCATAAAGGTAAAAACCTTTCTCGGCTTTTTTACCTTTACGGCCATCTGCCAGCAGTTTGTCGAATGTTGCAGGAATAGCAAAACGTTCGCCCAGCTCTTTTGCCAGGATCGGGGAAATTTTGGCACCAACATCAATACCAACTTCGTCCAGCAGATTTACCGGCCCTACCGGGAAACCAAACTTCACCAGCGCTTTGTCGATACTTTCTACCGTTTCGCCTTCCAGCAGAATATTGGCAGCCTCATTCATATACAACGCCAGGATACGATTGACATAGAAACCGGCTCCGTCTTTTACCACAATCGGCGTTTTACCCTGCTTACGGGCAAAAGCAACAGTGGTTGCAATAGTCTGCAAAGACGTTTTTTCATGAGCAATAACTTCAACCAGTGGCATTTTATCTACCGGTGAAAAATAATGCAGGCCAATAACATTTTCTGGCCGTACTGCTTTTTCAGCAATCTGGTGAATGGGTAAAGAGCTGGTATTACTGGCAAAAATGGTGTTTTCACTACCATGCTGTTCAACATCCGCCACCATTTGTTGTTTCAGTGACAAATCTTCAAATACGGCTTCTACCACAATATCTGCATCATGAAAGCCACGGTAATCTGTAGTGCCGGTAATCAGCAGCATCTGTTGCTGTAATTCGGCTTTGCTGATAAAGCGGCGTTTCAGCTTTTTCTGCAACAGGCTGTAGCCATATTTCAGCGCATTGGCGATACCCTGCGGATTAATATCCTTCAGCCGGACCGGGATACCCGCTTTGGTGGTTGTCACATAGGCAATACCACCACCCATCAGGCCTCCACCGAGTACTGCCGCTTTACGCACTGGTAATGCTTTTACATCACCGGCACCGCTTTCTTTCTTCATCTGTGTGGTTGCAAAAAACAGTCCGCGAAGTGCCGCAGATTCACTGGTCATACACAGCTCACCAAAGGCTCTGGCCTCAGCTGTCAGCCCGGCAGTAGTGCCTTTATCAATACCCGTCTGAATAACATCCAGGATTCTCAGCGGTGCAGGATAATTCCCCTGAGTTTTGCTCAGCGTTTGCTTTCTGGCGGTATCAAAGACAATCTTGCGGCCTATGCTGGTATTTTCAAGAAAACGGCCAACCAGTGATAATTTAGGCCCCTGCCGTTTAGGTTTACCAGCCAGTGCTTTTTTGACAGCCGCGTCCAGCAAAATGCTAGCCGGTACAACTTCATCAACCAAACCTGCTTTACGGGCCTGGTCTGCACGTAATTGTTTACCGGTCAGAGTCATATCCAGTGCTTTTTGCAATCCAACCAGTTTAG
>CAZXTH010000357.1:0-3759 GCA_964643585.1 uncultured Pseudoalteromonadaceae bacterium | reverse complement strand
GGCTTTCCCTGGTTATCTCCAGGCTATAGCCAGATTGAACATGGCCTGCACCACTATGCCCCCCTGATTGGTGAAACCGGTATCAGTTTTCTGCTACTGTTCAGCGCTGCTGCTGTAGCACAGGTGTTTATTAACGTTCAACCCGTCTGGCGTTATGGTTATGCACTGGTTAGCGGATTAATACTGGCTGGCGGGCAATGGCTGGTGCCGTTACAAGGCTGGCAATATCAGCAGAACAGCGTGTCAGTATTGCTGGTTCAAGGCAATATCCGTCAGGAAATGCGCTGGGTTCCAGAGCAGGAATGGCCCGCCATGCAAAAATACATGGATCTGACCCGCCCTTACTTCGGTACTGAAATTATCATCTGGCCGGAAGCCGCTATTCCACGACTGGAACCTCTGGCAGAACCATTTCTGGACAACCTCAACCGGGCAGCATTTTATCAGGGCAGCACCGTTATCAGCGGCATCATTGATTACCGTCATCAAACACAACAAGCCTGGAACAATCTGATTGTAGCGGGTCGTCGTGAACACACCGATAATGAAGGCAACTACTTTTACGGCCATCAGAACCGTTACAGTAAACACCATTTGCTGCCAATTGGTGAGTTTGTGCCTCTTGAAAGCCTGCTACGTAAACTTGCCCCGATATTCGACCTGCCAATGAGTTCATTCAGCCGGGGCAGCTATGTGCAACCTAATCTGATTGCCAACGGTTATAAGCTGCTACCGGCAATCTGTTTTGAAATTGCTTTCCCGGCACAGATAGCCGCTAACTTCTCTGACGAAACCAACCTGCTACTGACTGTCAGTAATGATGCCTGGTTTGGCGACAGTATTGGCCCTCATCAGCATCTGCAAATCGCCAGAATGCGTGCTAAAGAATTTGGCCGCCCGGTACTACGGGCAACAAATAACGGCGTTACTGCGACTATTGATGCTGATGGCAGTATCCGCCGGCAATTACCCCAATTTACAGCTGACGTTCTGCAGGATCAGATTCAGCTGACCAGTGGTTTAACGCCTTACAGCCGTTTTGGTAACTGGCCGGTCTTTACCATCAGCCTGCTGATACTGCTGGCCGCCGGGTATCAGACTCTTCGCAAAAAACGCTAAAAATACCGCATAAATCCGCTTTTCCGGGTTAGCAGCCCGGGCGAAAGCAGGCTACAGTAAAATCATTCAAGATAAACGGCTATAGTTTCAGGAAATTGATTTAATGGATGATTTGCTACCAGAACTCTGCGACCTTTATCCTCAGCATTTACATGTCGCCATGC
The DNA here is from genome assembly GCA_964643585.1 of uncultured Pseudoalteromonadaceae bacterium. Lineage (GTDB taxonomy): Bacteria > Pseudomonadota > Gammaproteobacteria > Enterobacterales > Alteromonadaceae > Alishewanella. The sequence continues at coordinate 2,476 of CAZXTH010000357.1, read as the reverse complement.
CTATGTTTAATAATTTTGGCGGGCGGGAACGCTTTTTCGGTGAAATAGTCACCCTGAAAGCATTTGAAGATAACTCGCTGGTGCGGGAGCAAGCATCAGAACCCGGTAAAGGAAAAGTGCTGGTGGTCGACAGTGGCAGCTCGATGCGTTGCGCCATGCTGGGTGATATGCTGGCAACCCGGGCTATGCGTAATGGCTGGGAAGGTATCGTGATTAATGGCTGTATTCGTGATATTAACGCCCTGTCCCGGCTGGATATCGGCATACAGGCTTTAGGGGTTCATCCGGTTAAAACAGAAAAACTGGGCAGTGGTCAGCTGAATATTCCACTACAATTTGCCGGTTTACGGTTTATCCCAGGGCATTATCTTTATGCCGACAGTAACGGCCTGGCCGTGTCAGCACAGGCTCTGAAAATACCAGAGTAAGCCTGCTTTCCCTGAAGCTTATGATAAGCCTGTTTCAGGCCATGCTTAATTGCGCCACAGAAAAACTTAACACATTGAATTATTGAAAATTATTTTACTATGACAAATTATTTTGACAGTCCATTCAAAGGTAAACTTCTTACTGAACAGGTAACAAATCCTAACATCAAAGTGGGGCGCTACAGTTATTATTCAGGCTATTATCATGGACATTCTTTTGACGACTGCGCCCGCTACCTGGCGGCGGATCGCGACGATGTTGATCAGTTGATTATCGGCAGTTTCTGTTCTATCGGAACAGGAGCCTCCTTTATGATGGCAGGTAATCAGGGGCATCGTTATGACTGGGTAACTTCCTTTCCGTTTTTTTATATGACAGAAGAGCCTGCTTTTTCTGATGCAGATGACGCATTCCAGCCTGCCAGAGATACCGTTATTGGTAGCGATGTCTGGATAGGTTCCGAAGCGATGGTGATGCCAGGAATCAAAATTGGGCATGGTGCCGTCATTGGCAGCCGGGCTTTGGTAACAAAAGATGTTGAGCCTTATACCATTGTTGGCGGAAACCCTGCAAAACCAATAAGAAAGCGTTTTTCCGATAACGAAATTGCCATGTTATTAGAAATGGCATGGTGGAACTGGCCGCTGGCAAAAATTAAAGAAGCGATGCCTCTGTTATGCTCATCAGATATTAAAAGGTTATACCAGTATTGGTTAAACTCGGCTCCCTGATAACTGTCAGATAAAACTCACAAAGGAGAAGAACGTGACTATAAAACCCGAAAAAGCGCCTCTCAAAAGGAGCGCTTTGGCAAAAACAGCTACTTGCCAACCTGTTCTTCTCTCCGGAGGAAACCCTCAGATCACTAAAGCAGACGGTGATGCCCCCGTTCAGGCTTATATCGCAGCCATGCCCGGCTGGAAGAGTGATACAGGACGCTATCTTGATCTGCTAGTTGAACGTCTGGTCACTGACGTACGTAAAGCCGTAAGATGGAACACACCTTTCTACGGCCTTGAAGGGAATGGCTGGTTCCTTGCTTTTCATTGCTTCACAAAATATGTCAAAGTAACCTTTCTCAATGGCGCACAACTGCAGCCACAACCCCCTGTCAGTTCCAAAGATCCGGACACACGCTATTTTCATATTCATGAAGGAGACCAGATTGACGAAGAGCTAATCGCCAGTTGGATCAAACAGGCAGCAGAACTACCAGGAGATAAGCTGTTTCAGTGAAACAGCCATAAAACCTGCAGACATTGTCCACTCGCAGAATCTCTGCAGGTAATTGTCAGATTGAAGCGGGCAAGCACAGCCTTAAAGCTGTATACGCTATGACAGAGTATTACTCATCATCCTGCCCGCCATTGACGATATCGGCAATTTCCATCAACCGGGTCACCGCCAGCCCATGCAGGGATTTTTTCGGATACTGACCACGGCGATTTTTCTGGCCGACATCCATTCCGGTAAGCAAAACCAGCGCTTCATCTACATCTTTAACCACATAAATATGGAATTGTTGTTGCTGAACTGCATCAATCACTTCTTCATTCAGAACCAGATTTACCTGATTACTGGCAGGAATAATCACACCTTGCTCACCGGTTAACCCACGCGACTTACATAACCGGAAGAAGCCTTCAATCTTCTCATTAACCCCGCCAATCGCCTGTACCTGTCCATGCTGATTAATAGAACCGGTAACCGCCAGACTCTGGCGGATTGGCACATGAGTAATGGCAGAAATCAGTGCGCATACTTCTGCTAGTGATGCGCTGTCGCCATCAATGTGACCGTATGACTGCTCCATCGCAATATTGGCGGATAAGGTAAGCGGAAACTGCTGAGCATATTTGGCACCCAGATAGCCGGTAAGTAACAGCACCCCTTTGGAGTGGATAGCTTTACCCAGTTCAACTTCGCGTTCAATATCTACTACCCCTGATGAACCGGCAAATACTGTGGCACTGATTCTGGCCGGAGTACCAAAGGCAGTATCGCCAATTTCCAGCACCGTCAGGCCATTAACTTTACCTACAGCCAG
>CAZXTH010000356.1:0-3782 GCA_964643585.1 uncultured Pseudoalteromonadaceae bacterium | reverse complement strand
CGCCATCTACCATTAATACAAACAGCCCGAAGTGCGGGCTTTTTTGCGAGCTGTCACGGTATAACAGTACTTCATGGCCAGCGATTTTCAGATCAAAACCTTTCAACGGGGTATCTGAAAAATCCGGTACCCACAGATGTTCTTGCTGTTGAATCAATGCCAGAGAATATTTCTGTGGTACGCTGTTCACCAGTAATGACTGGCTGGCTACAGTAAAACGGTGGGCGCCATTTTCAGGCTGAAAGCTGATACCGAATGGCTGTTCCATTGCCATACCGTCAACCGGATCCAGCTTTACTTTGCCTTTAAGGTTAAACTGAGCCTGTGCTGTGGCAGATACCAGCAGCAAGGCCAGCCAGCAGGCTTTCATCATCAGAATCCTTATTTATACCTGAGTGACATCCACAATCAGCCGTAGTTGTTGTCCTGGCTGCAGGAACTGCTCGGTATTAATATTATTCCACTTTACAATATCTGCCACTGTAATGCTGAAACGCTGGGCAATACGCGCCAGGGAATCACCTTTACGGACCCGGTAATTTACGGTGCGGGTAATGTTTTTACTGGCTGCAACCGCAGGGCTATCAGCTTGTTGCCAGATAACCAGTTTCTGGCCCGGGCGTAGTGGTGTTTGTTGGGAAATATCGTTCCATTGTGTCAGGTTAGCCACAGTCACTTTATTTGCACGGCTTATATCCCACAGCGTGTCACCGGCTTTAACAACATACTCTTGCTTACTGCGGCTGCTGTCGGTTCCGGCTGAAGCAACTTGCTGCTGATTAAAGCTGAAACCTTCAGTGTCTTGCCCTGACATCGGGATAAGCAAGCTCTGACCAACCCGGATAACATGGTTATTCATTTTGTTCAGGCGCTGAATTCCATCAACACTGGTGTTGTGCTGACGGGCAATTTTGCCCAGCGTATCACCGTTAGCCACAGTGTACTGTTTCCAGCGGAGACGGTTTTCCTGAGGTGTCTGAGCCAGTAACTGGCGGAAATTTTCTGTTTTATCCAGCGGCACAACCAGAGAGTGAGGGCCTTCCGGATCGGTAGCCCACTGATTAAATCCCGGATTCAGGGCTTGTAATTCTGCCAGAGTAATACCAGCCATATCTGCAGCAACAGCCAGATCAATCTGCCCTTCAACATCTACCACGCCAATTTTTGGCTCGTTGGAAATAAACTTCCAGACGATTTCAAATTCATCAGGCCGTTTCAGAATATCAACCAGAGCCAGTAATTTTGGAACATAAGCCGTCGTTTCTGATGGTAAATCCAATGACCAGAAATCAGTTGGTAAACGGCGGCTCTTATTACGGCGGATGGCATTCAGAATACGGCCTTCACCTGAGTTATAGGCTGCAATGGCGTTTAACCAGTCACCCTCAAGGGTGTCATGCAGATATTGCAGGTAATCCAGTGCAGCACGGGTAGAGGCAATAACATCACGACGGCCGTCATACCAGAAATTCTGTTTCAGGCCAAAGCGCTTACCGGTTGCGGGCATAAACTGCCACATACCGGATGCGCGGGCATGTGAAAAAGCGAAAGGATCGAATGCGCTTTCTACTATTGGTAATAGTGCCAGTTCCAGTGGCATATTGCGTTTTTCCAGCTCTTCCACAATAAAGAACAGGAATGGCTGGGCACGGTTAGCTACCCGGTCAAGGTAAGCCTGGTGGCTGCTGTAGAAATTACGTTGTTCAATAATCGGGCGGGTTTGCGGCACATCAAACGTTAGCTGCAGCTGGATACGCTGCCAGACATCTTCCAGCTCTGCCGGAACAAGTGGGGCCGCAATAGTGGAGAGATCGCCGTTGCCGTACAGTGCCATGGCAACCTGCTCTGTTGTAGCCGCCTTACTGCGTTGAACCGGTGCTTTTTTATAAGGGATTTCTGAAATATCTGATTGCCCTGGGGCAGTGCGATGTTGCGAAGTTTGTGTTGAGACACAGGCCGATAACAATACGGGTAAAAGGAGAACCGAAGTTCGCTGTCGCATTACTTCTCATTCCAGAATCAAAAATGTGAATGTTACCTGTTCAATCGCCGATTGCAAGTCAGGATTTAAACTGATCCTTGCTTGCTCTTAACCAGCGGAACAGCTCCAGAGCGTTATTTTTTTGCCATTTTTGCTGCAGGTCTTTGTTATTGCAGCGTAAAAAAGGGTTAATCTTTTTTTCCTGAGCCAGTGTCACCGGTAGCGTAGGCAGTTCTGATTGCCTTAAATGCTGGCAATGGCGCTGGTATTCGACCAGCGGTTGATTATCTGGTTCAATGTGGCAGGCAAAACGCAAATTAGATAACGTATATTCGTGAGCGCAGTACACCAGTGTATTATCTGGCAAAGCGCTTAACCGATTGAGTGAACTGAACATTTGTTCGGCAGTACCTTCAAACAGACGGCCACAGCCAGCGCTGAATAAAGTGTCACCGCAAAATAACAAGCCTTCGGTGTAATAAGCAATATGCCCAAGAGTATGACCTGGCACGGCAATGACTCTGAAACTGCAATCAAGCTCTGGTAAGTTCACTTGCTGATGGTCAATTACCTGTTCTGTCAGCAGTGGAATACGATGTTGCTCTGCTGCCGGGCCGATCACTCTGAGTTGTGGCCATTGTTGTTTTAGCTCTGCGATACCGCCAGTGTGGTCGGCATGATGATGGGTAATGAGAATAGCTGTCAGATTTTTCTGGTGCTGTTGCAGGTAATTTTGCACAGCCCTGGCATCTCCGGGGTCAACAACAATGCATTCAGGTTGGCCCGGAACACATAAACACCAAATGTAATTATCCTCAAAGGCTGAAATTGGAGTAATCTGTAACATAACGAGGCTGAGGCAGTTGCGGAACACAGGCCATAATCTAGCATGAAACCGGCATTAAGCGAAAAACAAACGACAGTACCTTCTGACTGGGGTCAGTTTGCTCAGGGGAAAGAACTGGCAGACGCTATTACCAGACAGCTCGAGCCTTGGTGGCAGCAGATATTTGGCTATTATCTGTTGAAAGCCGGTGATCTCAGTTGCCAACTGGATACTTCGCAGTGCAAAACCAGCCACCAGATTCAGCTTGGCCTGCATGCTGCGCAAATGGATATTAAAGCCGAAACAGATGCCTTGCCGGTACAGGAATGTAGCGTTGATGCGGTATTGCTTGCCCAGACACTGGAATATTCTCATGATCCTCACCACGTTGTTCGTGAGGCCCACAGGGTACTGGTATCTGATGGGTACCTGCTGCTTACCGGGTTTAATCCGTACAGTTCTCTGGGGATGCTGAGAGGTTTGCCATGGCTGAAACACCGCTACCCGTGGTCCGGGCGTTTTTTTCCGGCATCTCGGGTGAAAGACTGGCTGCACCTTATCGGCTTTGAAGTAATGGCTGAGCAGCGGTTTTTCTGCTCAAATATGCTGGCAAAGGAGTTCAGACACGGGCTTTTCAGCCAATGGAGCGAGCGTTATCTGAATTATTTTGGTGCTTGCTACTTGCTGGTGGCCAGGAAACGGGAGCTTCCGCTGACACCTATCCGGCCACGCTGGCGGCTGAAAGCCGAGTTTAACCCAATAGTAAAAGGCGTTAGTGCCCGCCAGGGAGTGCGTCGAATATCCGGATATAGCTGTCCAGATAAGCCTGACAGATACTGACAGCCTGCTCAGTAGCTAGAGTCATAAAGTACAGCCGGTCATTTTCCATTTCGGGCTGGCTGGCCAGTTTAAACCCTAAGCTACGGTAACAACCCAGCGCCACGCTGTTGTGGCGGTGTACATATAGCGAAAAAT
>CAZXTH010000355.1:0-3791 GCA_964643585.1 uncultured Pseudoalteromonadaceae bacterium | reverse complement strand
CCCCGTCGTAATTCCAGCCGCATTTTGTCCAGTTGCGCCTGAGTCATTTGCTGCTCCTGTTTATACTGTGCGACACATACTGTGCACCACACAGCAAATACTAGGCGATACACAGTATAGGTGTCAATAACGTTTCTGAATAATTTTTAAACAGCCGCTGGAGGTAAAAGATTTTTCAATCATTAAATTTTAAAAAGCATTTAAAATTCAAATTATTAAACTCGTCTAAACTTTTATTTTCTTCTGTTTAATTAGCAAATTGCGCTATAGTCAGATGCCGTTTTACCTGAAGCCGGATCGGAGAATGACTGATATAGCAGCGCTGTCAGATGTAATAAGTGCGATAAAAATGCCAAATTTCAGCGCCAGCCTGGCGGCTTATTTACAGCAGCAACTAAACTTTGATCATTTGCTGATTCTGGGCTGCCGCAAACATAAGCACCCGATCTATCTGTACGATTCCATCCGCCACCATCGGGACTATCTTTTTCAGCGCTATCTGACAGGCTCTTATCTGAGCGATCCTTTTTATATTGCCAGCCTTAACCAGCAAACAGATAACGTATTGCGGTTACAGGATGTCATTCATTCACCTTATGATTTAAAGCAATATCAGCAGGATTTTTCAGTAAAAACGGCAGTGCATGATGAACTGTGCCTGTATGTCGCCCTGGACGAAGCGCGCTGGCTGTTACTGTTTTTCGGTTACAGCAGCAACCATCAGCCAGATTGCAAAACGGATTATCCGCAGCTGATCACACTACAACCTTTGCTATCTGCATTGACCCGTAAACATTGGGGAAACGACAGTTTTGTGATGTCGCAGTCTTCCGCTGACAAAAATCAGTTACAGCATACAGTAACTGATGCGCTTGCTTCATTTGGCGAAGCTGTGCTGAGTAAACGGGAGCAGGAAATCACACTGTTGCTGATTCAGGGATACGACTCACAAGACATTGCTGCATTAATGGCGATTACCGTTGGCACGGTTAAAAACCACCGCAAAAAGATCTACGCCAAGCTGCACATCGATTCTTTAAGCGAATTATTCAGGCTGTTTCTGACGCACTTGTTGTCCAGCTGATTCAGCAGAATATCCCTAAAGGGACATCCCTCTTCTGAGAGCACACCGCTATGCTGCCGGAAAATTACCGGAGTATAGCTATGTCACACACATTATTTAATGAGCTAAAGCAGCGAGGGCTTATTGCCCAGACCTCAAACATCGATGAACTACAGCACTTTCTGCAACAGCAGCAAACGGTATATTGCGGTTTTGATCCCACCGCAGGCAGCCTGCATATCGGCCACTTAGTACCACTGCTGATGCTGAAAAGATTCAGTGATGCAGGGCATCATATTATCGCGCTGATTGGCGGAGCCACGGGCCTGATTGGCGATCCCAGTTTTAAAGCCTCTGAACGGGGATTAAATGCAACAACAACCGTAGCAGATTGGACTCGGCAACTCAGTGAGCAAATAACCACTCTGATGCAACCGCATTTAACCGTGCCTGTGCCAATCGTCAATAATGCCGATTGGTTAACTGGATTTAGTGTGATCACGTTTTTTCGTGATATCGGCAAACATTTTTCAGTAAACGCCATGATACGCCGCGAGTCGGTAAAGCAGCGGCTAGAACGGCCGGATCAAGGTATTTCGTTTACAGAGTTCAGTTATTCACTGTTACAAGCCTACGATTTTGCCCGGCTGAACCAGGATTTTGGCTGTACGCTGCAAATTGGTGGTAATGATCAGTGGGGTAATATTGTCAGCGGCATCGATTTAACCCGTCGCCTGAATAACAGCCGGGTTGACGGCCTTACCCTGCCTTTGATTACCAAAGCTGACGGTACAAAATTTGGCAAAACCGAAAGTGGTACTGTCTGGCTAGACTCACAGAAAACCTCTCCTTATCGCTTTTACCAGTTCTGGCTAAATACCAGCGATAATGATGTCTACAACCTGTTGCGCTATTACACCTTCTTGCCTGTTGATGAAATAGCCTGTATTGAACAGCAGGACAAATCATCCGGCAGCAAACCTGAGGCACAACGTATTCTGGCTGAACATGTTACCCGGTTTGTACACGGTGAAAATGGGCTGGAAGCCGCCAGAAGAATTACCGCTGCACTATTTAACGGCACTCTTTCGCAATTAATTGTAACGGAATTACAGCAACTGGAACTGGACGGCCTGCCCTGCATTATGGTGGAACGGGATACTTTACTCAGCACCGTTCTGCCTCAGGCCGGGCTAAGCAGTTCCAGAAGTAAAGCCAGAGAGTTACTGGCGGCAAATGCGGTGCGCATCAATGGCGAACCCGCCACAGATAAACCAATAGCAGAATACTTTGCTTTGTTTGACCATTACTGGTTATTACAAAAAGGACAAAAGCACTTTGTATTGCTGAAAAACAGCCTGAGTTAACAGTTTTATACAAAAACCAATGCCAGTCAGATAAGCAATATTGTGAACAAGAACAGAATAGCAAAACGATAGTGGAAAAGACCTCGTTCACACAGACACGCTGTAAATATGTCCATATAAGCTCATGTCCAGCTTCCTTGCTGGACATGGTCTGCTTAGAACGAGGTCTTTTCTCACCTTTGCGGCTCCGGATAAGTCTGCCGGTATTAAAAAAAAACAATGCTCGTCTGTTTAACAGACTGGCATTACAGCCGCATCAAGACGTTATTAGCTGCTATGTAAAGAGCTTCATTTCAATTACGCGAATCAGAGAGCGCATAAATGATATTTTTCCTGCATTGCTGGCTGAGCTTTTCAGTGCGTCAAGCGCTTGTTCATCCAACCAATCCCCCCCGATCATTACTCTTGCCGGAAATTCTACAGTGCTGATGTCAATCAATGGGTCTGTTGGTATCAATACCAGATTGGCACGATATCCCGGTAAAATCATGCCTGTCTTTTCAAAGCCAAGGGTTTCAGCGTTAAGCCGGGTTGCTGTGTTTAATGCTTCAAAAGGAGATAAACCAGAAGCGACTAAAAGCTCAAGCTCCCGCGCTACCGATGCTCCGGGAATGATACCAAAACTGCCACTATCGGTACCGGTTAACAAAGGCACGCCAGCTTTGTGTAATAGCCCGGTTGCAATAATAAAAAAGTCAGCATGTGGCCCTTCATAAGCTGATGGATCAACCTGGCTCCAATAATCTTGTGCACTTTTAGAAAACCACGTAGTAAGCGGGTTTATCATGTCAGAACCGGGCCTTTTTAAATAGGCTCCTTTCGTCTGTGCAATTAATACCAGTCGTTTATGGGCATACAGCGTTGGTGTAACGGCCTCACCTGATTCAGCAAGTGCTATTGCAAGTGAGCGCATCTTTTCTTGATCTAAATTATCCCTTAATCCATGCCAAACAATGGTTTCTATATGTTCAAGTGTTGCTAAACCCCGCCCTAGCGAAGCTTCCCACGGTATTTCGAATGGTTTTTTGTGAGGTATGCCGGTTGTTCTCTCGCCCTCCGGGGAATGCCCGGTAACTGTCATACCCAAGCGTGCCGCTTCATCAATAATGGCATCGAAGGCTTCCGGGGTAAGATTTGAATAAACTTTTACATGCCGATATCCGGCTCGGTGCTGAGCACGTAATGCCTGGCGAGCTTCTTCGGCAGTAGTCACCGTAGTTTGTAACACCAGCTCGTTGGGTCCGGGGCTGTTAAGAATGGGCCCTGTAGTAATAAAGTCGGGCCCTAAAAGCTGCCCTTTAGCCATACGCTCTATAAGGCGAAGATGAAACGGATAACCCGACATATTGCGAAGCCCAGTC
>CAZXTH010000354.1:0-3801 GCA_964643585.1 uncultured Pseudoalteromonadaceae bacterium | reverse complement strand
GCCATTCTGGACCAATTGCATGGCAAAGGTTCATTTATTCCGGCATCTACGCAGCAAGCTGCAGAAAGCCCGGTGGCAGGACAGCAGCCAGCAGTGAAAAAAGCTGAGCCGGTAAAAGCGGCTACAGCGTCATCTTCTGCCAAAAGCGATGATATCAGTGATGATGAATTTGAAGCTCTGCTTGACCAGCTGCATGGCGAAGGGCGGGGGCCTGCTTCTTCAGAAGCTAAAGTTGCTGCTACGCAGGCAGCTACTCCTGTAGCAAAACCAGCGGAGAAAGCTGTTCCGGCAAAAGTGATTGCTGAGAAAGCTGTTGTTGCGGATAAAGCCCCACCTGTTGCCGCTCAGGCTGCTCAGCAGGAAACAACAGTACGTGTTGATACCAAACGTCTGGACCAGATTATGAATATGGTTGGTGAACTTGTATTGGTTCGTAACCGTCTGGTTAGTCTGTCTACAACTTCCCAGAATGAAGAAATGAGTAAAGTTATTTCTAATCTGGATGTGGTGACCGCAGATATTCAGGGCGCGGTGATGAAAACACGGATGCAGCCAATTAAAAAGGTTTTTGGCCGTTTCCCTAGAGTAGTTCGCGATTTAGCCCGTTCTTTGCAAAAAGATATTGATCTTGTTCTGGAAGGTGAAGAAACCGATTTAGATAAGAATCTGGTTGAAGCACTGGCCGATCCGCTCGTTCACCTGGTGCGCAACTCCGTTGACCATGGTATTGAATTGCCGGATATCCGTCAGAAAGCGGGTAAGCCTCGTACAGGTTCGGTCAAACTGGCCGCTGCTCAGGCTGGTGATCATATTTTACTGACGATTCAGGATGACGGGGCCGGTATGGACCCTGAAAAGCTGAAGTCAATAGCCATTAAGCGCGGTATTCTGGATACTGATGCTGCTGCCAGAATGTCTGATACTGATGCATTTAACCTGATTTTTGCGCCGGGTTTTTCAACCAAGGAGCAAATTTCAGATATTTCAGGCCGTGGTGTTGGCATGGATGTGGTGAAAACCAAAATCAGCCAGCTTAATGGTACAGTACATATTCACTCAAAACTTGGGCAGGGCACCTTACTGGAAATTAAAGTGCCGCTGACACTGGCCATTCTTCCTACATTAATGGTGGTTGTCGGAAAGCAGACATTTGCTTTGCCGTTGGCTGGTGTGAATGAAATATTCCACCTTGATCTGGCAAAAACAAATATCGTCGATGGCCAGTTGACCATTGTTGTCCGTAATAAAGCCATTCCGTTGTTCTATCTTGAGCACTGGCTGGTTAAAGGCTCTAATAAGAAATTACGCCGTGAACAGGGACATGTGGTTATTGTTCAGATTGGTACCCAGCAAGTTGGCTTTGTTGTTGACTCGTTGATTGGGCAGGAAGAAGTTGTCATTAAACCACTGGATAACCTGTTGCAGGGAACTCCGGGAATGGCGGGTGCGACAATTACTTCTGATGGCGGTATTGCTCTTATTCTGGATGTGCCAAACTTACTAAAACACTATGCCAGCACATCAAAGATTAAATTCAGCCGTTTTAATGAGCTGATTGCTTAAGAGGGATTTCATGTCAATAAAGGTGCTGATTGTTGATGACTCGAGTTTCTTTCGCCGGCGTTTAACCGAAATACTGGAAAAAGATCCTGAGCTTGAAGTTATCGGCACAGCCAATAACGGCAAAGAAGCAATTGAAAAAACACTGGCTCTGCATCCGGATGTTATTACGATGGATGTTGAGATGCCGGTATTAGATGGTATTTCTGCTGTCCGTGAGATAATGAAGCAGCAGAAAACGGCCATTCTTATGTTCTCCTCTCTGACACACGAAGGTGCTAAGGCCACTTTTGATGCCTTGGAAGCCGGCGCGGTAGATTTTTTACCGAAGAAATTTGAAGATATCGCCCGGGACAAAGAAGAAGCCATTAATTTGTTAAGGCAAAGGGTGAAAGGTGTTGCCCGTAAAAGGCCTGTTACAAGGCCTTCTGCAGCTGCTTCTTCTGTTCGTCTGGCTGACCGCACTTCACTGACCCGCAGTAATTTCGAACGTCCACGCTTAACTGAGCGTCAGGATGAACAACCGGTACGAAGCACTGCAGCTTCTGCTCCTTTTCGTGCCAGTGGTAAAAGTTACAAACTTGTCGCGATAGGTACTTCAACCGGAGGTCCGGTTGCATTACAACGGATTATTACAGCATTACCTGCTGATTTCCCGTTACCCATTGTGTTGATTCAGCATATGCCTGCTGCGTTTACCGGAGCATTTGCCCAACGGCTTAACTCGCTATCGAAAATTGAAGTGCGGGAAGCCGTTGATAATGACCTGTTGAAACCTGGAGTGGCTTATCTGGCTCCGGGCGGTAAGCAGATGCTGATTGATGGCACTGAAAGCCAGGCCAAATTACGCATCCGGGAGGATGACTCTCCCCGCATTACCTTCAAACCCAGTGTTGATATTACTTTTGCTACGGCAGCAAAAGTATTTAGTGACAAAGTTCTGGCTGTAGTACTGACTGGGATGGGTTCTGATGGCCGTGAAGGTGCAAGATTGTTGAAACAGACTGGTTCCAGAGTTTGGGCACAGGATGAAGCCAGTTGTGTTGTCTACGGTATGCCGCAGGCGATTGCTTCGGCAGGATTGATGGATGTTGAGGTTTCACTGGCTGATGCTGCATCGCGGATTATTACGGAAATAGCTCATGGATAAGCTGGCGTTGCTTGGCTTTTTCGGCGCCCTGGCTGCTATTGCGGGCGGGTTTATGATCGAAGGCGGAGCACTGTCGGCTTTAATTCATTTCCCGGCGTTTCTGATTGTGTTTGGCGGAACGCTGGGTGCTGTAATGTTGCAGACGCCTTTTGCACAATTTCGTCAGGGAATAGTAATGCTCTCATGGGTGTTTTTTTCACAAAAATTACCCATGAAGGAAACTGCTGAACGCCTGGTTCGCTGGAGTACCGCAGCAAGAACTTATGGCTTTCTTGCTCTGGAAGATGATGCACTGAGAGAACAGGATCCCTTTTTGCAAAGGGGTCTTAATCTGGTGGTAGATGGTGTAGAGCCTCCCGTATTACTGGACACGCTCAGCGCTGAACTATCACTTGAACGCGAAAGATTACTGCGTTCGGCTAAGATTTTTGATGCTATGGGCGGTTATAGCCCGACAATCGGCATTATTGGTGCGGTGCTGGGGCTGATTCTGGCGATGTCAGCTATTTCTGAACCGGAAAAGCTGGGAGAAGGGATAGCCACAGCTTTTGTTGCTACAATTTATGGTGTCGGTTTTGCGAATCTGGTTTTTATTCCTGTAGGTAACAAACTGAAGAATCTGGTATTACAGAGGGCTCTGTACTACGAACTGGTTACCGAAGGCCTGTTGTCCATTGCCTCTGGTGAGAATCCGCGCAATATAGAGCGCAAACTGGCTGCTTATCTGCCGGGGTGATACTTATGCGCCGTAAACATCAACGTCATCAGGTTGAAGAAGAGAATCTTGAGCGCTGGCTCGTTTCTTATGCCGACTACATGACATTAATGTTTGCGCTGTTTGTTGTGCTTTATGCAATGGCTATTGTCAAAGAAGAGCAGTTTAAAGTTCTTACAGATACTCTGTCGAGGGTATTTGAAAAGCCTGATGCTTCTGAAAGCGGAGTTAAAGGGCAGTCTGTACTGACACATAACAATCCGCAAAGTGAATTTGACAGTTACGGTACTTCACTGGAAGAAGCCAAAGGCCCTGAACTGCTGGCTGATGCAAAAACATTGTCAGATGTTTCTGTCGAAAAGTTGGGCAGCCCGCT
>CAZXTH010000353.1:3528-3806 GCA_964643585.1 uncultured Pseudoalteromonadaceae bacterium | reverse complement strand
GGAAGAGCTGGATTATTATCTGGCACATCAGCACGATATTGCCCGGCCGGATATCGACCCGGAACTGAATTACCTGCACCGGGTAACTACCCGCTATCCGGCCAGTTGGCCGGAGCTGTGTATTCTGGCCTTTGATCACCGTAAACAGTTTGTCGATATGGCCGAAGCCGCCGGTGCGCCGCTGTCGCGTCTGCCAAAACTGAAACAATTGATACTGGCCGCCTACCAGCAGGAAGTCGCCGAACAGCAACAGCCGGTTCAGGCCGGGGTGCTGATTG
>CAZXTH010000353.1:0-3518 GCA_964643585.1 uncultured Pseudoalteromonadaceae bacterium | reverse complement strand
ATTGACGATACCTTTGGTCAGGATGCGTTAAACGATGTTACCGGCACCGGCTGGTGGATTGGCCGCCCGGTCGAAGTACCGGCATCACGCCCGCTGGAGCTGGAAGGCGGCCGTTCTATCGGCTCGCGGCTGATTAGCTGGCCACGCTCGCATGTGGTGAAATGTCTGGTGTTTATGCATCCGCAGGACGAAGCCGCACTGTGGCAGCAGCAAAGCCGCCAGTTGGACGAACTGTACCGCGCTTGCTGTGTCTCCGGTCATGAACTGCTGATTGAAGTGATCCCGCCAGTCGGTTCCGAACGCACCGACAGTACAGTTGCCGATGCCATGCAGCTGATTTATCAGCAAGGCATCCGGCCAGATTGGTGGAAACTGCCGCCACAAACACCGGCAGGCTGGCAGCATATTTCAGCGTTAATCGCCAAAGAATCACCGCATTGCCGTGGCGTCATTTTACTAGGGTTAGATGCGCCGGCAGCGGAGCTGATGCAAGCCTTCCGCGATAGCGCTGCCTTCCCGGTTTGCCGTGGTTTTGCCATTGGCCGCACTATTTTTGCCAAACCCAGCCAGGACTGGCTGGCCGGTAAACTGGACGACGCCGGGCTGCAACAGCAAATCCGCCATAATTACCGGGCGCTAACGCAGGCCTGGCTAGCCCGCAAAGAGCTGGCACGTAAGGAATAAGCTCATGACAGATAAAATCCGTTTAACCGCCGCCCAGGCACTGGTGAAATTTCTGGCAGCGCAATATGTCGCCAGTGATCATGCCGAACCAAAACCGCTATTTGCCGGGGTATTTGCCATTTTCGGCCACGGTAACGTGGCAGGCCTGGGCGAAGCGCTGTATCAGGTACGTGAACAGCTACCGACACTACGCGCTCATAACGAACAAGGTATGGCGCATGCCGCCATTGCCTTTGCCAAAGCCAATAACCGGCAACAGCTGTTGGCCTGCACCACCTCGGTTGGCCCAGGCGCCACCAATATGGTCACCGCCGCCGCGCTGGCACACGCTAACCGTTTGCCGTTACTGCTGCTACCGGGCGATCACTTTGCCAACCGCAAACCCGATCCGGTACTGCAACAGCTGGAAAATTTCGGCAACCCCAATACCGCCGCTACCGATTGCTTTATTCCGGTCAGCCGCTATTTCGACCGTATCAACCGGCCGGAACAGTTAATCCACTCGCTGCCGGTCGCTATTCAAACACTGCTTGATCCGGTTAACTGCGGCCCGGTAACACTGGCACTGCCACAGGATGTACAAGCCGAAGCTTTCGATTACCCGGTATCGCTGTTTACCAAACGTATTCACCGTATCCGCCGCCCGGCTGCCGACGAGCGGGAGCTGGCTGATGCCATCGCGCTAATAAAACAAGCCCGCAAGCCACTGATTATTGCTGGTGGTGGCGTGCATTACAGCGGCGCCTGCCAGTTGCTGGCCGATTTTGCTGCAAAACACCAGATCCCGGTGGCCGAAACTCAGGCCGGTAAAGGTGCGCTGGCGTGGCAGCACCCATGTGCGGTTGGCGGTATTGGCGTTACCGGCTCTGCTGCGGCTAACCAACTGGCAGCCGAAGCCGATCTGATTATCGCCATCGGCAGCCGCCTGCAAGACTTTACCACCCAGTCGCGCACCGGTTTTGCCAACAAGCCGCTGCTGCAACTGAATATCGGCACCTTCGACGCTATTAAGCAGCAAGCCACGCCACTAGTCGGTGACGCTGCCGTGCTGCTAAAACAACTGACGGCTGCACTACCTCAGTGGCACAGCGAACACAGCTGGCTAAGCCATGCCCAGCAACTTAACCAGCAATGGCAGCAACGTTACGACGAACTAACCAGCCCGCCAGAGAGCGGTGTATTACCCAGCGATGCGCAGGTATTAGGTGCGGTAAAACGCCAGTCAGAAAAAACCGATGTCGTGGTGTGTGCAGCCGGAGGCCTGCCGGGCGAGCTGCATAAACTGTGGCGCGCCGAAGGCCCCGGTACTTACCATCTGGAATATGGTTTTTCCTGTATGGGTTACGAAATTGCCGGCGGGTTAGGTGTAAAACTGGCACAGCCACAGCGCGAAGTTATTGTCGTTGTTGGCGATGGCTCGTACCTGATGCTGAACTCCGAACTGGCTACGTCTGTCATGTTAAAGCGCAAAATTATCGTTGTGCTGCTGGATAACCGCGGCTTTGGTTGTATTAACCGGCTGCAACGCGGCACCGGCAACGCTGCTTTTAACAACCTGCTGGACGACTGTGCAGACGAGGTACCAGATATCAACTTTGCCGCCCACGCCAAAGCACTGGGCGCAGAAAGCGAACGGGTCGCCAATATCGGCGAACTGGAGCAGGCACTGCAACGCGCCCGCGCCGCCAGCCGCAGCTACCTGATTGAAATTAAAACCGACCCGCAGCAAAGCACCGACAACGGCAGCTGGTGGGATGTGGCTATTCCGCAGGTATCCGATCAGGCCGGTGTACAGCAGGCATTCGACGATTACCAGCAAAAGCAACAACAGCAACCTTATTAGTATGTAAACAGCCCCTGATGGATAACACCTGTTGTTAAGCAGTAAGGGGCATGTCCACGCCAACACGCCGTAAACCCATCCCTGGGGGCTCGGTTCCGCCCGTCCAGGGCTCCAACGGTTGGCTTAGAACATGCCCCTTACTCCTGCGAATAACATCCGTTCTTCCTGACAGAGCACCAGACAAGGATCAACCATGCGTAACATAAGCAACTTTATTAACGGCCAGCACCAACCCAGCACCAGTGGCCGCAGCCAACCGGTCTATAACCCTGCCACCGGCGAAGCTCAGGCCAGTGTCAGCCTGGCCTCTGCCGACGAAACCCACAGCGCCATTGCTGCCGCCGAAACGGCCTTTCACAGCTGGAGTCAGGTCACACCGCTCAACCGCGCACGGGTACTGTTTAAATTTAAAGCGTTGCTGGAACAGCACCGCGACGAACTGGCGACCTTAATCAGCAACGAGCACGGCAAAGTATTTTCCGATGCTCAAGGCGAACTGACCCGCGGGCTGGAAGTGGTCGAGTTTGCCTGCGGTATTCCGCATCTGCAAAAAGGCGAGCATTCAATGAACGTAGGCCGGGGTGTCGACAGCTACAGCCTGATGCAACCGCTGGGTGTCTGTGCCGGTATTACACCATTTAACTTCCCGGCAATGGTGCCGTTATGGATGTTCCCTATCGCGCTGGCCTGCGGTAATACCTTTGTGCTGAAACCGTCAGAAAAAGATCCTTCCGTACCGCTACGACTGGCCGAGCTACTGCTGGAAGCTGGTTTACCGGCAGGTGTCTTTAACGTGGTAAACGGCGATAAAGAAGCGGTCGATGTGCTGCTGACCGACCCACGGGTACAGGCGGTCAGCTTTGTCGGTTCAACACCGATTGCCGAGTATGTTTATGCCACCGGCAGCGCGCATGGCAAACGGGTACAGGCACTGGGGGGCGCCAAAAACCATATGCTGGTATTGCCGGATGCCGATTTAGGCCAGGTTACT
>CAZXTH010000352.1:903-3819 GCA_964643585.1 uncultured Pseudoalteromonadaceae bacterium | reverse complement strand
AAGACCGTCCGAGAATATGCATAGCCTCGGCTTCACTGCCATACAGATGGGCAATCTCCAGATCAAGCTTTTGGTCATCATAGTAGCAGGAGACATCAGGCCGGGCGGGTTCGTTATGCCAGATATGCCGCATAAGAATACCAGAACGTTGTTCATAGAGTCGCATAAACAACTTTGCTGCTTCATGCTCCAGCCTGATTTTCTCATGCTGGTCCGTCATCGGGATCTGGGGATTCACGCTGCCGGTACCAGATAGTAATGCCATAATTCAACAATTACAGGCACCATAGACCACAACAGAATAATCGCCATAGTGATATTAAACACCCGTTGCCACAACGGTTTGGTCAGTACTTTTTTGAGTAATGACCCAAATACCAGCCATAGGCCAACACAAGGAAAAGCAACCAGCAAAAAAGCACCGGAGATGCTCGTAACCTCCAGCCAGTACACGCCAGCCACAGTTGTAAATGCAGCAATAGCGCTTGAAGCCATTACCCAGGCTTTACCATTTACCCATTGAAACAGTACTGCCTGCCAGAATGTAAACGGCTTGCTGTCGCCTCGCTCAATCCGGGCAGGTGCCGCTGAAGCTATTCTCCAGGCTAACCAGAACAGATATAAAACACCAATAACTTTAATCAACTGATGTAAGTGGGGAAAGCGCTCGAATACCACGCCGAAACCCAGCCCAACTAACAACACCATCAACGGGAAACCAAGACATATTCCCATATAATGCGGAAAGCTGGCCCTGATGCCATAGTTCATGCCGGACGACATAATCATGATGTTATTGGGACCTGGTGTCACAGTAGTCGAAAAAGCAAAAAACAGCACCGCAAAAAACAATTCCATCTGCACAACCGCCAGTATTATTGACTGATACTGGGTTGATAATACCAGAGCTTTTTATTTTGCAGAGGAGTTTCTGGTGGCAAAAACGGATTTTCCAGCATAATCAGTTTACGTTTATCCAGCTCAAGCTGTTTTAACTGGGCGCCGAAAGTGGTTTGAAAGAGCGTTTCAAAACGACCGTCATCTATCAGTTGCTGTAGCCCCTGTCTCAGATCTGTTGCCAGTTCTGTATTACTTTTATTCACAAAGAAATAGCTGGCAGTGGGGTAATAAAATACCCAGTTTTCCTCAACAACAATATCTTTTTCAGCAAACAGCAGAGACTCCGGAATCACTTCTGCTGCATTACGGGGTACAGCATCAACCCGTCCTTTTTCAAGCATTGAAAATAATGCTTCATAGTTAGAGGCCCCCAGCACAGCAAAACCATTACGCCGCATAATACTGGTATCCACCCAGTCATGCCCCTGAGCATAAAGCAGTCGTTTAAGCTGCGGTAAACTGAGCTCTCGATGGAACTTGTGCTGGGCTGATTTGCGGATCAGCAACAAGCGATAACCACTCAACCCCTTAAAAATCGGAATCCGGATTGGCAGATAATCCTCTTCCCGCTCAATTGAAGTCATAGTCCAGACAACGTCAACAAGCTGGTTTTCTTTCAAAAAAGACAGCGCACGGCTTTTTGACATTGCACTATCTGTGCTGATTAGCTGATAGTCTTTATCTGATTCAGCTAATGCCAACCGTAGCAGAGCAAGGGGATATTCAGAGCGCGGGTCATTAGCCTGAGCAATAGCAGGATAGTGTATGAGAATAGCACCAGCAGCAGTACTTATCTGGCAGCTGAATAACAACAGCATGAATAACCGAAGCACAGCAGCAACCTGAAAGTGAGATGTGTGAGAAAATTTTAGCATAAAAATATGATTACCAGAGGCGACAAGCAAATACTATCAACTTGCTTTCGTCAATACGGCAGCTATGCTTAGACGAAATAACCATAAAGGAGAAAAATATGGGTAAAGTGATAGGCTTAGCTATTCTGGTAGTCGGTCTTATTCTGCTGTACTTCGGTTATTCAGAGTATAATTCCGCGGCTTCCAAGATAACGGAAACAGTGACCGGCAGCCCGACAGATAACGCGATCTGGTTTTTAATTGGCGGTGCTATCGCAGTAATTATCGGCTTGGGATCTATTTTAAAAGGCAGGCGCTAAAACATACTATTGATACTAAAAAAGCGGCTCCTGAATTCAGGAGCCGTTTTTCTGTTGAGTTATTCTTCCTCTTTACCCCAGCTATCGCGTAAACCTACAGTGCGATTAAACACCAGTTTATCCGCCGTAGAATCTTTACTGTCAGCACAGTAGTAACCTTCGCGCTCAAACTGGTAGGCTTTTTCTGCTACCGCATCTTTCAGTGAAGGTTCTGCCAGTCCATGCTTCACCACCAGAGATTGTGGATTCACGACTGTCAGGAAATCATCTTCAGCAGCAGGATTAGCCACACTGAATAAACGATCATAGACCCGGAATTCAGCAGGAACCGCATGTGTCGCTTCAACCCAGTGAATAACACCACGAACCTTACGTCCGTCAGCCGGATTCTCCCCCAGCGTTTCTGGTAAATAAGTACACTTCAGTTCAGTTATATTACCAGCGGCATCTTTAATAACTTCGTCGGCATGAATCACATAGGCATTGCGCAGCCGGACATCGCTTCCCAGCACCAACCGCTTATATTTTTTATTGGCTTCTTCACGGAAATCCGCCTTATCTATATACAAAGTACGGCCAAACGGCACTTTACGGCTGCCCATGCTTTCTTCTTTTGGATGGTTATGTACATCCAGCCATTCAACATCAGCAGCGTTATAGTTGCTAATCGTGACTTTTAACGGATCAATCACCGCCATAGCACGAGGCGCATTGGCGTCCAGATCTTCACGGATACAGGAATCCAGCGCACTGATTTCAATCATATTGTCTTGTTTGGTGACACCAATACGTTTGGCAAACTCACGTAAAGAAGCCGGCGTAAAACCACGGCGGCGTAAACC
>CAZXTH010000352.1:0-893 GCA_964643585.1 uncultured Pseudoalteromonadaceae bacterium | reverse complement strand
GTTCTCCCATCGCTTCTTCTTTCGGGTGATTAGGTGATACAACCCACTCCAACTGGTCTACCGGGTAATTAGTAATAGTAACTTTCAGTGGGTCCAGTACTGCCATAGCCCTTGGCGCAGAATGATCCAGATCTTCACGAATGCAGGCTTCCAGTGCACTCATTTCAATCATATTATCCTGCTTTGTCACCCCGATACGCTTGGCAAACTCTCGAACTGCCGCTGGTGTATAACCACGACGGCGTAAACCGGCAATGGTTGGCATACGCGGATCATCCCAGCCAGAAACCACTTTCTGCTCAACCAGTGTATGCAGTTTACGCTTGCTCATTACGGCATATTCCAGATTTAAGCGCGAGAACTCAATCTGTTGCGGATGACAAGGTATCGTAATATTGTCCAGAATCCAGTCGTATAAACGACGGTTATCCTGAAACTCCAACGTACACAATGAGTGGGTAATACCTTCCAGTGCATCCGAAATACAATGGGTAAAATCGTACATCGGGTAAATGCACCATTTATCGCCGGTCTGGTGATGATGGGCAAACTTAACACGGTAAATCACCGGGTCACGCATACACATAAAAGGTGATGCCATATCGATTTTAGCCCGTAACGAGCATTCACCTTCCTGAAAACCACCAGCACGCATTTTTTCAAATAACGCCAGATTCTCAGCAGGAGACGTATCACGGGTTGGGCTGAACTTACCCGGCTGCGTAAGGTTTCCCCTGTATTCACGCATTTGCTCAGCATTCAAGAAACAGACGTATGCGAGTCCTTTATTGATCAGCTCTACAGCATAACCATAAAGTTGCTCAAAATAATCTGATGAGTAACGGACAGCGCCATCCCATTGGAAACCAAGCCAGTTTACATCTTGCTGAATA
>CAZXTH010000351.1:0-3884 GCA_964643585.1 uncultured Pseudoalteromonadaceae bacterium | reverse complement strand
TTATGTGAGGTGCTGGGGTTTAAACCCAGCACCTCACATAATATTATTGCTGAATTCTGTATTTGAGCTTCAGCTAAAGGACTCACACGCTGTCCACGAAATTGATAATCACTACTCATCGTTATCCTTACGACCATTTAATTGGTTCAACAAACCGGCAAAGCGTTGTAGCTCTTCAGGTGTAAATTGAGATTTAGCAAAACCAGCTACCAACATTTTTTGTTGAAGCGACAACCCATCCACTGGAATGCTCTCATTTGATACGTGAGCCAATTCACTCAAATGCTTAATTTCGTAATCCTTTGACTTAAAAAAGCCGTAAATAGAATCGACCCATTTCGCAGGTATTTTTTTTGCACCAGTCTCCATTCCACTTAAGAACGCAGGTGTAGTGCCTAACTCTTCAGCCATTGTCAAAAGAGTGTAGCCAACATCTATCCTGGCTTTTCTGACCGCCTTTCCAAATTCAGTTAGAGCCATTTCATATTTCCTCAGCAACCGATCCCCAAGCCCCTATAATTTAACAGCATCCCCGCTGCTATGTTGATTTTATCTAAAACAAACTTAAATTCAACCATTTTGGTAAATTAATTTTGTTTTTTAGTTAATTCGGAATTATTTCAACTGCTGGACATGTTGTAGTCAACCATCTAGTACCATCGAAGCTGTCTTCGTCACTAATGTGAATATTGAATTAAGCGATGGGCGGTCTATGCTTGGTTTACAAAGGGATATTTGAATAATCTGAGACTGCCTTGCGCTACCTTGTCCGCCCCAAACCCAAATCTGACGAAAGTCTTGAATCCTTTATGCTGCGGGTTGCCAGAGGTAACGGTTATTCAAATTTTTCCACGTTCATTCAGTCTTTAAAAATCAGTGTTATCAGCTCCTCAGCTGGAAGATTTGAGTCATTTTTACCTGAAGATATCGCAAGTGCTAACTTACACCACTCTCAAATCTCCAGTCGTCGCCGTATCGACATGTTGCGTCAGTTTGCGGATCTCAGCGGTTGTGAGTTGTCTGATTTACTGGATATTTGTGTGGCCCGCGGCGCGGTTACATTTTCGAAAAGGCGGGTGAGTCTGTACAGACAAGGTGTAAATATACCGCTCGATGAACTACTGCCACTTCACGAAGTTCCTGTATGTCCCTTGTGTATCAATGAAAATGGATATGGCCGGCAACTGTGGCATTTTCGATCCTACACTGCCTGCCAACAGCATGGTATTGCGTTGATAAACCATTGCCATTGTGGCGCATCTTTGAATATGGTTGAGCAAGAGTTTTCTGATACTTGTCATCAGTGCAGGGCATCTTTGCTTGAGCAAACTGAAAAGGCGTCCGAATCTGAGCTAAAACTATCCGCCTGGTTATCAGGAGAGGCGACGGAGCATCTTCCAAGTGTTGCACAAAGCCATAGATGGGGTCTCGTTCACTGGTTCAGGCACTATGTTGCATCTGACGATTGTAAAGCTGAGAACTCTTTTCTAAGCTACTTCAAAGCTTGGCCAGATACTTTGTTCGAAAAGCTAAAATCGGACTTCACAAAGGCTATTGAACTTGCTGTTTCGCCTTTAAATGAAATGACCTTTCAGGACGTTTTCGGTGATCTCTTGCTGGTATCTTGCCGGTTGCCGGGTTCGGCACTTGCACACAACATTGTGCTTAGAAGCATTGTGCAGTTTTTGTCTGATGAAGTGATCGATAAAGGTAGTTTGCTTGGTGAGTTGGCCATTAACAGTATTGAGGCGGCGATTCTGCTTAACACCACGACTGAACAGATAGCATCACTATATGATCAAGGTATCTTACAAACAAAACATCAGCTTAAGAGCAGCCAAATTGCGGCCGTGACTTCTCCAGTATTTCGTTTGTCCGATGTACTCTGCTGCTGGCTTACTTCGTATCAGAGTGAGACGTCAAACAGACGTTATCTGGTTTCAAAGTGGTAAATCGGATGCAATTAAAAGAGCTTTTACAGCTACCGGATGTGCAGGTTAGAAATACCGAGTTGAAGCGAGCTTTTAATGCTCTTAGTGAAGGAGTTTGTATTGACGGTTTGGAAGTTCAGGCTATCCATATATTGGCAAATCTGACTTTAAAACTCAGTGACGCGTTGGATGTCACCTCGGCAACAGAAGCTTGTAACCTGATAAAATCTCAAGACTGGTTAAGTAAATGCCTTTCGACTGTGGGGTTCAGGCATTCACATAATTTAAAGTACCCAGATTATAAGAACCGTGGCGTATTGCGACTTGAGCCAATAGGAATGCTCCCGGCCGGCTACATATCGTCTCAATGGTGTAAAGGCCATGCAAGGCTTGGGTGGTCACACAATTCCGGCGATATCAATTACCAGTTATTTCTCTGCGCATCGTTCAATTGGCAGGGCGGACTAAGCTGTATAGCTGATTTGATCCGCGACGGGGATTCGAATTTTAAAGAGCTTCTCTTTGAAGCTGGGATGTATAAAAAGGATGTTATCTGGCTGGCTAAAGAATTGCAGGGAATTGTGCCCAGACAAACCTTGCTTGAGCTTGGCCCGGAGTTACGTCAAATCAGGTTACCTTATCGCAACGCTTATTGCGCTGTCACTCCGGTGCCATCGCATATGTTGCAGCGAGAGATACATCGGGCGTTAAAGGCCGAGAAGCGGCATCGAGGTATTATTAAACACGCCAGAGCGGCAAGCGTAGGTGATTTGGCTGCTGCAACTGCCGGCCGGGTGTTCACTTTCAGGACTGTGCCAAAAAAACTCTGGATGTGGCACAGCCTTAATCCGAAGCAATCGCTGCCGGACACAGGTTTGCTGGCATTAGAGCAGCTTACCAGGGCTGAGCAGATGCTGCTTACAGACAATAATCGGAAGCGTCTCGTCGATGAGTGGAAACAAGAAGTCCTTAATTACATTGATTCCTGGATTAAGAAATACGACATCCCAAAAGAACTCACCGCCAGCATTTTAGTCGCGCAATTTAACGTGCACCTCAGCAAGACAAAGATCGGTCGTGAACTAGCATATCAGCCCGATGTGACAAGACTGCTCAGCCAGCTAATGAGCAAAACATCATCCGATTATGACGTTTCTCCGACAACGCAGGGAAACTATCAATATCTTGTATTGCCAGGCATTAAAATTTCCGGTGCTACGGCACTTAGCTCCTCTTACACCGAAGGCATTCCGTCGCTAATGGGAATATGGGGCTTTCTGCATGCGTTTGAACGGAATATTCAACGCCGGACGAATAGCAGAACTTTTCAGATTCAGAGCTTCGCACTGTGCTTACATCAGTTTGTATTAGACGACCGTGGATTAATCAGAGAAGTTAAGCTGGACGGCAAAAAGCTTGTTTCCCCTGCAATTCTGCCAACGCGTTATTGTGATTTCGTCATCAGTTTTGTTTTAAAAGTAAGTAAAGCTCAATTGCAACTGGAGCCCATCCAGTTGATTTCATGTTTGCCGAATTCACTG
Organism: uncultured Pseudoalteromonadaceae bacterium; assembly: GCA_964643585.1. Lineage (GTDB taxonomy): Bacteria > Pseudomonadota > Gammaproteobacteria > Enterobacterales > Alteromonadaceae > Alishewanella. The sequence goes on along the minus strand of CAZXTH010000351.1, from coordinate 412 downwards.
TGTCAGGGAGCGGTGCACCCCAAAATAGACCAGCTTCAGAGTTTTCTCTGGATGAATTCGTTTTATCGAGCAGTCCAGGCGATGCCGGAGAAACGAGGGCGCTGGCTAGCACCGGATCTTAACTTTGCCCCAAGTGATGTCGAAACAATAACTCTTACACCCGAGCTACTACTCACAACAGTGGGTTACCAACTTCTGGAAACGCCTACTGAAAAGACGGGAGCTGTGGATGATATGCCACATGCTTTTGCAGAACCTGTTCTCGGGAACGTGTGCCAACGCCATGCCGGTGCTGATGTTTTGGATCATGAATTTTTCTGGAAGCTTGCAGTACTTCCAAATGCCTTTCTATTAGGGACTGAAGGAACTGAACATGAAGCTGCCTCAACGATTTAGCTACCGCCGCTCACTG
>CAZXTH010000350.1:0-3890 GCA_964643585.1 uncultured Pseudoalteromonadaceae bacterium | reverse complement strand
CTGCCTGAAGCAGAAGCCTGTATCAAGGCACTGCTGAGCGCAGGCATGCCTGCGCACCTGCTGGCGGTTATTCGTCTGGATTGCCTCACAACTTTGCTGGCCCATCCGGATTTAGCAGGAGCAATGGTCGATGTCAGTAGTGCACTGAAACCTCTGTCTGCAGAATTACTGGCAGGCCGTGAAGGAGCGATTCTGCCACTGATTACAGCACCAGCCGGCTTACGCCTGCTGCAACGTCTGGTTACAGAGAAAACTATCACCATAAACACCACTGCTGCCGGTGGTAATGCTTCTCTGATGACGATGTCAGATCAATAAACCTACCTGATACGACAAAGCCTGTGTTTGATCACAGGCTTTGTGCTATCTTAAAAGTCTGTATATTTTATACGTAATCTGGCTGGAGCCTGTGCTGTAGCTGTCTGCCGGAGACATAGCAAATAAAAGTAATCAGAGAATGCTGATAGCACGTTATCAGCCCATTAGCTTCTTAGAGCCTGTCTCGGATCTCGCGAACGAAGGTTATGCTAGGCAAAAACAGGTGAGAAAGCGCAGTTTACACAGAGTAAATGAGCATTTTGAACCTGTTTTTAACACAGTAGAGCCAAAGTGCAGCAGATCCGAGACAGGTTCTTAGAGCGTAATACGTCGGTATAAATATAAGCAATCGTTATGGCATATCAGGAAGTTAACATAGCCAGTCTGCAACCCGGCAGTTATGTCGTTGAAGTGGTACAGCAGACCGGCGACATCATTGTTAAACATGCCGGTTGGGTCAGAACCTGGCAGGCAGTTGAATTACTACGGATTAAAGGCGTAGTCACAGTGCTTGTTGATACTGATAAAGTACTTGAAGCACCCGGCGACCCGGCCCCGGAAGTTGTTACCGACAATAAAACCGAACGTCTGCTGTTTGCAGAAGAACTGCCCCGTGCAGAAAAATTACTGCAACACACCACCAGAGTGCAGCGGGAGCTCTTCAGCGCTGTTCGTCGTAATAAAATTATCGATCTGAAACTGGTACATGAAGTCAGTGCCGGTTTATCCGATTCCATTATGCGTAATCAAGATGTGCTGCTTTATCTGGCCAGAATGGCAGAGCAAAGTGATAACCTGCTGCAACACAGTGTTAATTGCGCTATCTATATCGCGGCTTTTGCCCGGATCCTCAATCTGCCAACCCATAAAATGCAGTCGATGATCACAGCGGCTCTGTTGCATGATATTGGCAAAGCCGCCAACCCGGAATATTTGCAGATGGACGATCATCATGCTATTCAGACCGGGCTACAAGTATTGCAAAAGAACTCTCAGCTGGCCGGTGAAGTAACACTCTGGATCAGTCAGCATTGTGCTTACCTTGACGGCAGCGGCATACCAAAAATCAGTGGTCGTCAGATAGAAAAAGGCAGCAGAATGCTGGCCATTGTTAACGCTTATGAAAAACTGACTAACCCGCAACAGGGGAAACTTGGGCCATTGGCAGCCTCACGAGCCTTGTTAGAGAAGGCACCACATCAGCTGGATGCGGAGCTGTTGCAATGGTTCATAAAATGTATCGGAATTTACCCGCCAGGCACAGTGGTGAAGCTGGCGTCAGGCAGGTTGGCTCTGGTACTGGAGAACAACCCGAAAAAACCTACGATGCCAAGAGTCAAAGTGTTCTATCATGCAGGCCAGCAGCATCATCTGCCGCCAAGAGTGCTGGACTTGTCACGGATTCCGGAAGAACAGATTGAAGCCTGTGTCGACCTGAAAAAATACGGACTGGAACTTAATAATTATCTTTGATTCAGCTACCGGACCACTCAGTCAGTGCCCTGATACTGAATAACTGCTGCCCCATTTCCAGTAAAACATATTGCGCAGTAATTTCCCGGATGCGTATATCTGAGGTAACCCACTGGCCTTCCTGTAAGTTCTTACCGTTTACTTTGACCCAGCGCTGAGCAGGTGTCGTAGCATACACATGCGCATCAAACCGTAACGGTGGGATCTGCCGCTGTAAAACCGGATCCAATGCACTGATATCCCTTGCTGGTGCATTATGGACTCTTAACTGTTGTCCGGATGATGCCCGATTCTCCGTTGCCTGTAGCGCCAGTTCAAACTTGTCGCGCAATTCATCTGAAACAGACATCTCTTCTACAGGCGCAGTAACCGGTACCGTTACCGGTTCTGTCTGGGCCGTAACCGTAACGATCTCCTGTTCAGCGTCAAAAACCTCCTCAATTACCACTTTAGGTTCTGGCTGGCTTAGGATAGAAGTTATATCGGCCAGGATTGCTGGTATTTCAGCAGGATTCGCAGGCGTTGCCGCCTGTTCAGCAAGTTTTTGTGCCTGTTGCTCAGCTACCACCGCCTGTTTATGACTCAGTACCAGCCAACCGGCTGCAAACCCTGACAATAAAGCAAACAGCACCAGCAATACGACTGGCAAGCGGCTACGCCTGACTGTCCTTAAAGGCTCTGAGGTGTCAGGCTGAGTATGTTGTTTTAATGCATCCATCAGAATCGACATCAGGTATTTCCTGTTAATAACGGCAATATTGCCAGAGCGACCAGAAATCCCGCCGCAATACCTGCTATGGTCAGTACAGGCCAGAACCATGCGGGTAAAGGCTTTTCTCCCGCTAAACGGGCCTGAACAGGTAATATTTCTGTGGCTGCCCGTTCAATTTGAGCAGTATCTGCCATTGCCAGTTGCTGGCTATAAGCAGCCAGTAAAGCACGATCTGCCATCAGATTAATCAGCCTTGGAATTCCGCCACTTAACTGAAATAACCTTTTTATTGCTTTATCTGTAAACACCGGGCGCTTGCATCCGGCAACCTGCAGCCGGTAAAGCAAATATTGCTGTACCTCCTGCTCTGTCAGAGGTAACAGATGATAGCGGGCAGTAATCCGTTGCGCCAATTGTCGTAAATCATTACGTTGTAATAGCTGTTGCAACTCTGGCTGGCCGATCAAAATAACCTGCAGCAATTTACGGGTATTGGTTTCCAGATTGGTCAGCAAGCGCAGTTGTTCCAGTACGGCAGGCTGTAAATGCTGGGCTTCATCAATAATGAGTAGCGTTTGTTTACCCAACTGATGATTCTTCAGCAACCGGGCTTTTATTTTATCACCCAGCAGTTTCAGTGTGGCATCACTTTTTTTATAACGGATATTCAGTTCATCACAAATCGAAGCCAATAATTCCAGTTCAGACAGCGACGGATTGAGGATAAATGCAACATCCGCCTGTTGCTGATCGAGCTCCTGTAACAAACAACGAGAAACAGTGGTTTTACCGGTGCCCACCTCCCCTGTCAGCAGCACAAAACCACCCGCATCACCCAGGCCATAGCGCAGGTGAGCGAGTGCCTCAGTATGACGCGGACTCAGATACATAAAATCCGGGTTTGGCGCAATAGAGAAAGGCTGACTGGTCAAACCGAAAAATCCGGTATACATCGGGGCATCCTGCGGTTAAATCGCTGCAATTTATGACGACGCCGCTATAATGGCAAAAAAATGTTAAACAGGAAAGTCTGTGCAGGTTTATCTCGTTGGCGGCGCGGTTCGCGATCAGTTACTGAATTACCCCTATCACGAACACGACTGGGTTGTGGTAGGCGCTACGCCTGAGCAAATGCTGGCACAGGGCTATCAGCAGGTTGGAAAAGACTTTCCGGTCTTTCTGCACCCTAAGACCAAAGAAGAATATGCACTGGCCAGAACTGAACGTAAGCAAGGCAGCGGTTATACCGGTTTTAGTGTACACGCCGCCCCTGATGTTACGCTGGAGCAGGATTTACAGCGGCGGGACCTGACCATCAATGCCATAGCTCAGGACAGTGCAGGCAATCTGGTTGATCCTTACGGTGGCGCTACAGATATAAAACATA
>CAZXTH010000349.1:0-3913 GCA_964643585.1 uncultured Pseudoalteromonadaceae bacterium | reverse complement strand
CCAGAAAGCGGGTTTCAATCCGGTACAGATTCAGCTTGTTGATGGGTTTAAAATAAAAGTACTGATTGTCTTTTGTCAGTGCGATACCGTTAATATTTGAGCGAAATGGTGTGCCAGCCTGATTACGCATATCCTGCCCTTCATAACTGAGCACCAGTTCAGGATCGGCCTGAGTCGCAGGGTGTTTGCTCAGTACAGTCCGGGTTTTTCCGGTATTCAGGTCCAGTATCACGATGGCACTCTGGCCCGGGTCTGAAAAGTAAGCCAGATTTTTACTGGTATCGACGCGTACATCGTTCAGGCCGGATGCTACTTTATCCAGATCTTCAAAATGATAGGTTTTTTCTACTTTATTGGTAGCAAGATTGATTTTTACCAGTTTGAAATAGCCCTCTGGTTTCTGATCTGCTCCTTTACCAAAAATAGAGCCTCCGGAGGGTTTTGAGTCCAGTACCCACAGATTATCCTGGTCATCGACGTATAGATCCTGCACGCTGACAAAACGGGTGCGTTCATCACCAGATTTCTGATTCCAGGCAGTATCAGGATAAATAACCTGCTTACCGGCAACTATTTCAACCAGCGCATGTTCGTAATCTGTTTCCCGGCTGGGGAAAGAGGCAAACAGGCGGTTATCTGAAGATACACTGACACCGATGGCCCTCAATTTACCAAGATCGGCAACCGGAATAAGTTTGTCACTGTGATAATGGGGCTGTTTTATAGCATCAGCGTATATGAAAGGGCTAAGTAATATTAGCAGTGAGCATAGAAAACGTTTTGTCATCGGTTTCTCCTGTTTCAGCTGTTTTTTTGTGAGTGGCGGGCTAATTTCAATAACGCGTTTTTAAGTTTTTCATCACTGTTTGATGCAACTTTACGTAATAGTTCCGCCGCATTTTCGGATAACTGCTGTGCTGCTTTGGGTTGGGGAGGCGGTTTTATCTGGTTTATCTGTCCGTTCGGCGAGACTTCGATTTCAATACCGGCTAAATCAGGCAAGATTTTTTGCCGGAAATTGTCTAGAATGGCGTTTCGCTGTCTTTTTAGAAAGTTAGCATAGCCGGGAGAACTACAGAGTATAACGGCTCGGCCGTCTCTGATGCTGGAAACTTGACAGGCTGTTAGTTGTTCAAGCTGCAGAATAGCGCACAGTTCAGTATTTAACTGCTGCATAATGCTCAGTTGCTGCTGTGTTTGTTCCAGTCTGCCCCGGCTGAATAAATTGCTGATATCTTCCGGCTTGCGGCTGTAACGTGCCATCGGTATAGCCTGTTTTGTTGAAACTGAGGTGAGTGTAACAGCTTTTCCTCTGTCCGGCATGCCCTTGAAAGGCTGAAGAATGAGCACCATATCAGGCGTAGCATCTGAGTACTGTTACCGGACAGGTACTGAGATTAGGCGAAACAATGCCTGAGCAATTATAAAGATTAATAACAGTTACACACCGACGTATATTACTGGCTGCGGCCGGGGCTGCTGTGGCAGTTTTAACAAGAATGGTATCAGGATAATGTTTGCAAAACTCTTTACCAAATTACTTGGTAGCCGTAATGATCGCTACTTAAAAAAACTACAAAAGCAAATTCAGCACATTAATGGACTCGAAGAGCAATTTGTTGCTCTCAGTGATGAGCAGTTAAAACAGAAAACTGCTGAATTTAAACAGCGGCTGGCAGATGGTGCATCGGTTGATGATATTCTGTCTGAAGCATTTGCTACTGTCAGAGAAGCAAGTAAGCGTGTATTCAATATGCGTCATTTCGATGTACAGCTGATTGGCGGTATGGTGTTGCATCAGGGACGTATTTCCGAAATGCGTACCGGTGAAGGTAAAACACTGACTGCGACATTACCTGCTTACCTGAATGCTATTACCGGTAAAGGCGTACATGTTATTACGGTAAACGATTATCTGGCTAAGCGTGATGCCCAGACCAATGCACCGTTATTCAGTTTCCTGGGACTTACAGTTGGTGTTAACGTGCCAGGCATGTCGCATGCTGATAAAAGACAAGCGTATGCTGCAGATATTACCTACGGCACGAACAATGAATTCGGTTTTGACTACCTGCGTGACAACATGGCGTTTTCGCCCCAGGATCGGGTACAACGCTCATTAAGCTATGCGATTATCGATGAAGTGGATTCTATTCTGATAGATGAAGCCCGTACCCCGCTGATTATTTCCGGTCCTGCAGAAGACAGTTCAGAACTGTATATCCGTATTAATAAACTGGTTCCTGGCCTGCAAAAACAGGAAAAAGAAGACGAAGCCGGCAAAGAAGGCGACGGTCATTTTACAGTTGATGAAAAAGCACGCCAGGTTTATCTGACTGAGCTGGGCCAGATCAGGGTTGAAGAAATTCTGCGTGAACAAGGTCTGATTCAGGAGCATGACACGCTGTTCTCTGCCGCGAATATTACTTTACTGCACCACGTTTATGCGGCGTTACGTGCGCACCAGCTGTTCAAGCGTGATGTAGATTATGTTGTAAAAGACGGTGAAATCGTCATTGTTGACGAACATACCGGCCGTACGATGGAAGGCCGTCGTTGGTCTGAAGGCCTGCACCAGGCTGTTGAAGCGAAAGAAGGTGTCCGGATCCAGAATGAAAACCAGACTCTGGCTTCTATTACGTTCCAGAACTATTTCCGCCTGTACGACAAACTGGGTGGTATGACGGGTACTGCTGATACTGAAGCATTTGAATTCCAGCAGATTTATGGTCTGGAAACGATTGTTATTCCAACCAACCGGCCGATGGTCCGTAAAGATATGCCGGATTTGGTTTATCTGACGGCTGAAGAAAAGTATCAGGCTATTATTGAAGATATCAAACAAAATCGTGATGCTGGTCGCCCGGTTCTGGTGGGTACGGCTTCAATCGAAAGTTCTGAATATCTGTCAGGCTTGCTGAATAAAAGTAAGATCAAGCATCAGGTTCTGAATGCTAAATTCCATGCTAATGAAGCAGAAATCATTGCTCAGGCTGGTCGTCCTGGAACAGTTACGATAGCGACAAACATGGCTGGTCGCGGTACCGATATCGTACTGGGCGGCAGCTTACAGACAGAGTTGGCTGCTGTACCTGATTTAACAGAGGAACATCAGCAACAGCTGACTGCAGACTGGCAGCAACGACATGATACCGTTGTTGCGGCAGGTGGCTTACATATTATTGCAACTGAGCGGCATGAATCCCGCCGTATCGATAACCAGTTACGTGGCCGTGCCGGCCGTCAGGGTGACCCTGGTTCATCACGTTTCTATCTGTCACTGGATGATGCCCTGATGCGTATTTTTGCATCAGATCGTATGGCTGGCATGATGCGTCGTCTGGGGATGGAAAAGGGTGAGGCTATTGAGCATCCATGGGTTAGCCGTGCTATCGAAAATGCACAGCGCAAAGTAGAAGCCCGCAACTTCGATATCCGTAAGCAATTGTTGGAATTTGATGATGTAGCCAACGATCAGCGTAAAGTGGTTTACGAACAGCGTAACGAATTGCTGGATGCGACAGATATCAGTGAAACGATTCATGCTATCCGTCAGGATGTTATTGATAGTGTCATCAGTCAGTATATTCCGCCACAATCACTGGAAGAAATGTGGGATGTTCCTGGGTTGGAACAGCGCCTGAAAGCTGATTTTGCACTGGACTTACCTATTGCACAGTGGCTGGCTGACGATAAGAAACTGTTTGAAGAAAAATTGCGTGAGCGTATTCAGCAAGAGTCTGAGCAGGCTTATCAGCAAAAAGAAGAGATGGTTGGGCAGCAGGTTCTGCGCCAGTTTGAAAAAGCCATCATGTTGCAGAGTCTGGATACACACTGGAAAGAGCATCTGGCTGCAATGGACCATCTGCGTCAGGGTATTAACCTGCGCGCATTCGGCCAGCGCGATCCGCTG
>CAZXTH010000348.1:0-3939 GCA_964643585.1 uncultured Pseudoalteromonadaceae bacterium | reverse complement strand
GTCCGGAGTGGTATGGCTGGCAGCAGGAAATCTTGCTTTAGGGCTTGGCGTTGGCGGTCTGTTTCCGCTGATGTTGTCAACCGCGATGGATATGGATAATGATAACGGGCCGGTGTTATCTGGTATTGCCAGTATCGGTAATTCTATGGGATTTCAGCTGGCTGGGGTGCTGACCGGTGTGTGGGCGCAACAGTCAGGCATTCTGACTGCTTTCTGGATTATTCCGTTGGCAGCAGGCTGGATGTTGCTGATGGTATGGTTGTTTCAGCGTTGTATGAAACGGCCACAGGCAACATAAACAGGGAGTAATGTGTGACAGCGATAAAAATAGATTGGGATGTATTAAAAAAAGCTGCCCGGGCAGCTTCTGAGCAAGCCTATGCGCCATACAGCCATTTTCCGGTAGGCGTTGCAGTTCAGGCTGGCAGTGGCAAGGTGTATCAGGGCTGTAATGTTGAAAATGCTTCTTATGGTGGTACTGTCTGCGCTGAGCGTAATGCGATTGCTGCAGCTGTAGTAGCCGGTGAAAGGCAGTTTGTGGCGATTGCCGTTTATACACCGCAGGAGCAACTGACTCCTCCGTGCGGCTTTTGCAGGCAGGTGATGGCAGAGTTTTTTACCCCTGACAGCCCGGTAATCAGCTGTAATCATCTTGGACAACAACAACTGTGGACGCTGGAGCAATTACTGCCCCATGCTTTTACCCCGCTATTTCTGGCATCTGCCAGTAACCGTAAGACATCCGGAGTCTGATGTGTATATTCCGCAGGAAATTATTAAAACCAAACGTAATGGTGGTGCGCTGTCTGATACTGAAATCCGGCAGTTTGTGCGCGGACTGACGGATGACAGCTTCAGTGAGGGGCAGGTTGCTGCACTGGCTATGGCTGTTTATCTGAATGGCATGACGACAGATGAAGTGGTTGCCCTGACGCTGGCGATGCGAGACTCCGGCTCTGTACTGAACTGGAAAGGTAAGCTAAACGGCCCGGTAGTCGATAAACACAGTACTGGTGGCGTGGGCGATAAAGTCAGCCTGATGCTGGCGCCTATGGTGGCTGCCTGTGGTGCTTATGTACCGATGATTGCCGGTCGTGGGCTTGGGCATACCGGGGGGACAGTGGATAAGCTTGAAACCATTCCCGGTTACAGCTGTTCCCAGCCATTGTCTAAGATTGAGCAACTTGTACCACAGCTGGGGTGCGTAATTGTCGGCCAGAGTGGTGAGCTGGCCCCGGCAGATCGACGTTTATATGCTATCCGTGATGTAACGGCAACGGTAGAGTCGGTGCCACTGATTACTGCATCAATTTTATCGAAAAAATTATCAGCCGGGCTGGATGCATTGGTAATGGATGTCAAAATCGGTAATGGTGCGCTTATGCGGACGATTGACGATGCCAGCGCGTTGGCCAGCAGTATTGTAAATACTGCAAATGGTGCCGGAGTACCAACCAGAGCCTTACTGACAGATATGAATGAAGTGTTAGGCACCACTGCAGGTAATGCTCTGGAAATTATAGAAACGCTGGATTATCTGACCGGTAAGTACCGGGAGCCGCGCTTGCATCAGGTAACTCTTGAGCTGGGTGCTAATATGCTGATGCTGGGTGGATTATATGCGTCAAAAGATGCAGCAATAACTGCGCTGGAAAATAGCCTGAGTTCGGGTAAGGCTGCAGAGATATTTGCCCGTATGGTAGCCGAACTGGGTGGTCCTGCAGACTTATTTGAGCGGCCACAGGCTTATCTGCCGGTGGCTCATGTGGTTCAGGATATTGTAGCAACTGAAAATGGTGTGCTCAGCTATACCGATACGATTGGTTTAGGGATGGCAGTAGTGAGGCTGGGCGGCGGGCGCTCTCATCCGGCACAGGTGATCGATCCGGCAGTAGGGTTCAGTGATATTAATGCTGCGGGAAAAATCGTCAGTAAAGGTGATGTGATTGCCCGGGTTCACGCGGCCAGTCAGGACGCTGCGGCTAAAGCCAGTGCTGAATATCAGGCGGCAATCTGTATTACGGAGAATGTTAAGCCTTTCCCGCTGGTACATCATATTATTGGTTAAACAAACACGACGCCCTAATGCCAATCAGTTTAGCAGGAATCAGCTTACTCTAAGCTAACCGTTGAAGCCCCGGATGGGCTGAACCGAGCTCCCACGGATGGGTTTACAGCGTGTTAGTGTGAGTAAGGTGATGGATGTTAACCTTAACTTGCCGGTATTACCTGACGCACCGCCTGCTGTTGCAGACGGTGCGGCCATTTTAATGCAATTTCAAACGGGGACGGACAATCCGGTTTATTTTTGCCACCATACTGATGGTAATCATCCTTAGCCAGCCATGTAATGCAACCTGATGCATCCGGTACAACGAAATATAGGCCAAACGTGCAATGCGGCCTTCAATCATCATGGCTCCCCCTACCAGATTACCCATTAAGCTGCCTACGGTACCAAAACGGCTAAGAGAAATTAATGAGCCATGATCCCGATAGACAAAATCGGTCTGGGTTTTGTTATTCAGCCGGGCCAGAATATTGCGGGCAACATGGCTGGCCATTTGATGAGCTGACTGGGCACGGGGTGGCACCCATTTATTATCCGGCAACGGACAGCCGGCACAATCACCAATAACGTAGATATTGTCATCCCGTGTGGTTTGCAGGGTTGGTTTTACCACTAACTGATTGAGGCGGTTATTTTCTAACCCTGCCAGATTGTGCAGAAAATCCGGGGCCTTTATTCCTGCTGCCCATACCATCAATTCGGCTTCCAGTTCTTCATTTTCCAGTTGCAGGCCATGTGCTGTAGCGGCAGTGACTTTCGTTGATACCCTGACATCCACCCCCAGCTTCACTAACTCTTTGTGTGCTGCTCCGGCAATCCGTTCTGGTAAGGCTGGCAGGATACGTGGCCCGGCTTCTATCAGGCTGATTTTCAGCCGGTCTTTTCTTAAATCGGCAAAGCCGTAAAGATTGAGCTCTGCAGCAGCATGATACAGTTCTGCTGCCAGCTCTACACCGGTTGCTCCGCCGCCGACAATCGCAATATTCAGTTTATCTTTCGGGTGAGCTGGTGAGTTAAGTTTTAAGTAGGCATCCAGCAGGTGGCTGTGAAAACGGTTAGCCTGTGCCGGGCTATCAAGAAAAATACAATGCTCGGTAATGCCGGGAGTATTGAAATGATTAGATACACTGCCGATGGCGAGAATCAGATAGTCGTAGTCCAGTCTGCGCTCTTCTAATACCTGTTCCCCGTCTTCGGCGATAATCGGGGCAAGAGTAACCTGTTGTTGTTCGCGATCCAGGCCGGTTAAGGTGCCGAGCTGAAAATCAAAACTGTGAGCGCGGGCATGAGCACGATAGCTGAGCTGGTCGATTTCTACATCCAGTGTGCCGGTAGCTACTTCGTGTAGCAAAGGTTTCCAGATATGGGTCTGGTTACGATCAACCAGTGTGACTCTGGCCTTATTTTTACGACCCAGTTTATTACCTAAGCGGGTGGCCAGTTCCAGCCCACCCGCACCACCGCCGATAATCAGTATCCGAGGGGGTGTCATCATCATTTTCCTTTGTATAACCTGAAATTCTGCTATAAAAAAACCGGCACACAGGCCGGTTTAGTGATTACGATTTTTGCCGTTTCATGGCGTCGAAAAACTCGTCGTTGGTTTTGGTCATTGACAGTTTGTCGATCAGGAATTCCATGCAATCTGTTTCGTCCATCGGATGCAGGATCTTGCGCAGTATCCACATCTTCTGCAGTTCGTCCGGCGACGCCAGTAATTCTTCGCGGCGGGTACCTGAACGGTTAAAGTCAATGGCAGGGAATACACGGCGTTCAGCAATTTTGCGTGACAGGTGCAGTTCCATGTTACCTGTACCTTTAAACTCTTCGTAAATAACCTCGTCCATTTTTGAACCGGTATCAACCAG
>CAZXTH010000347.1:0-3942 GCA_964643585.1 uncultured Pseudoalteromonadaceae bacterium | reverse complement strand
CACATTTCAGCCAGTCAGCCACTTCCCGGGTTGCGTCGTCAGCACGGCGTTCTGTCATGGAACACTGTTCCCCCAGCGGCGTGACTTCGGCTTCGCTGTAACTTCTTGCTCCGGTTACCGGCTGCCCTTGTTTTGCCAGCAAAGCTTTGATTGCCCGATGTAATACCAGATCAGGATAGCGGCGGATAGGCGAAGTAAAATGCGCATAAGCTTCCAGCGCCAGGCCAAAATGCCCTTCATTATTTCCCTGGTATACCGCTTGCTTCATGGAACGCAGCATCGTTGTTTCAATCAGCTCTTTATCCGGCCGGTCAGCCAGACGCTGCAACAATTGTGTCAGCTCAGGAGGTGTCGGCTCTTCGGATAAATCAGCTTCTATTCCTAACTCAGCCAGAAAGCGTTTGAAATTGGCAAACCGCTCTCCGTCCGGGCGCTCATGTACGCGGAACAACGCATGGGCTTCATGTTTCTCAATAAAACGCGCAGCAGCCACGTTAGCCATAATCATGCATTCTTCGATGATTTTATGTGCTTCGTTACGATGTACAGGCACAATCTGTTCTATTTTGCGGTGGCTGTTAAAAATAAACCGTGTTTCAACCGTTTCAAATTCAATTGCACCACGCTGTTCCCGAACTTTAGCCAGCCGCTTGTATAAACTGTACAGCGTTTCAATATTAGTCAGATTAGCTTCATACTGACGGCGCAGTTCCGGGTCGCCCTGCAGAATGCTATGCACCTTGTTATAGGTCAGTCTGGCGGATGAATGCATTACCGCTTCATAAAACTGGTAACTGTCCAGTTTCCCGGCAGCACTAATGTACATATCTGCAACCAGGCACAAGCGGTCTACATGTGGGTTTAACGAGCAAAGACCGTTCGACAAGGCTTCCGGTAACATGGGTACCACATGATCAGGAAAATACACTGAGTTTCCCCGATCCAGTGCACTGCGGTCCAGAGCCGTATCCGGCTGAACATAAGCACTGACATCAGCAATGGCAACCCACAACCGCCAACCACCATTCTCTCTGGCTTCGGCATAAACTGCATCATCAAAATCACGGGCATCTTCGCCATCTATAGTAATCAGCGGCAGAGATGTCAGATCTACCCGCCCCTGTTTAGCTGCTGCCGGAACCTCTTCACCATATTTTGCAACTTGTGTCAGTACTGCATCAGAGAAAACATGAGGGATTTGATGGTTACGGATAGCAATCTCGATTTCCATGCCTGGTGCAAGATGGTCACCCAGAACTTCGGTTATACGGCCAACCCCATTAACACGGCGCGAAGGCCGCTGGGTAATTTCAGCCAGCACGATCTGGCCATGCCGGGCAGCTCCCTGCTCACCATCAGGGATAACAATATCCTGGGCAATCCGCGGATCATCCGGCACCACCACACCTAAAGCATAATCTTTGAAATAACGCCCGACTACCGGCTCACTTCTGGGCTCAAGCACCCTGACAACACGGGCTTCAATTTTGTCTTTGCTTTTAACTGTTGATGCCGTTGCCAGAACAACATCACCATGCAGCAAACGCTGCATCTCAAAATTTGGAATAAACCAGTCCGGACCACCTTGTTCAAGCCGCAGGAAGCCATAGCCTTCGCGGTGTCCCAGTACGGTTCCTTTAACCAGATCCATACTATCAACCAGCCCGTAACGGCGGTTCTTGGTATAAATCAGCTGGCCATCACGCTCCATGGCACGCAAGCGTTTTTTCAGGGCAAAGATGTCTTCTTCGTCTGTCAGCTGAAGTTCGCTGACCAGTTCTTCAAAGTAGGCAGGTTGCTGGCGTTTCTGGATATGCTCGAGAATAAATTCCCGGCTGGGGATAGGTTTTTCGTATTTTTCCTGCTCACGTGCAAGATTCGGATCATTTACCGTCATTAATATGTCTTAAATTCCTTCATTTAAATTAAGTGTACCAGTGTCTCCCGGTAAAGAGTATGAATTTCATCTTACCGGTCTTCTGGCTCTGTTCACAGCACTTTCCGGCATTTTCTGTGCCAGTTGACGCTGTAATTGTGCAATCTTTTTATGTGCAGTTGTATCTGCGGTAACAGCATGGTGCAGCCAGCGATAGCTTTGCTCATAGTCAACAGGGCTGCCGTAGCCTGCAACCAGAATTTCAGCAAGCCTGATTTGCGCTTTAAGATTCCCCATAGTAGAGGCTTCCCGCATATAGATAATCGCTTTATCATAATCCTGTTGTACAAAGCGGCCTGTATGATAATAACGGCCTACCTGCTCCAGGGCTTCTGGTAATCCTTGTCCGGCAGCCTGCAGCATCAAATCCCAGCCACGTTCTACATTTCGCGGAACACAGACAGCATAAGCCAGCATATCGCCATACAGAAATTGATACGCCGGTAATTTCATGATATCGGCTCTGGCTTCAATATCCTGTACCAACTGACAGTCGTCTGCTTTTATCCGTTGCAGATGGCTGTTAGTTTTAATCAGCTTCAGTAATTCATCCTGAGTATAAAGCTGTACAGCTTCAAGCTCCTGAGACTGGCTTGCCATACTACTGAGGCATAACAGCAAAGCAACTGCCCGTAAGATCATGTTCATCAGATGCGCCATAAAATCGTCATTCACAATATTATCGGCTTATTGTGCAAAAACTGCACCAGATATCAGAGGAAAACCAGCAGGAAGTGAACATACAGATGCCGTATAACACGGCATCTGTATCTGTCAGCCAATTCAGGCGAACGGGTGGCGCAATACGATTGTCTCGATCCGATCCGGGCCGGTAGAAATAATATCAATCGGTACACCGGTAACTTCTTCAATACGCTTAATATAATTACGCGCAGCCTGCGGAAGTTTTTCCAGTTGCTGAACACCAAAGGTGCTTTCTGACCAGCCAGGCATTTCTTCCAATACCGGCTCTACGACTTCGTAACCTTCAGCAGCCAGTGGTGGGGTCTGTAACACTGAACCGTCAGGCTGGCGATAGCCAACACAGATTTTCACGGTTTCCAGACCATCTAATACGTCTAGTTTGGTCAGACAGAAACCTGAAATACTATTCAGTTGTACTGCACGACGTACCGCAACAGCATCGAACCAGCCACAGCGGCGTTTACGGCCGGTAGTTGCGCCAAATTCATGGCCTTTTGTTCCAAGATGTTCGCCAATGGCACAATCAAGCTCGGTAGGAAACGGACCTGAGCCTACACGGGTAGTATAGGCTTTAACAATACCCAGTACGTAGTCCAGATAACGCGGGCCAAAACCACAGCCTGTTGCAACACCACCTGCGGTAGTATTTGAAGATGTTACATAAGGGTAGGTACCGTGATCGATATCCAGTAACGTGCCCTGAGCACCTTCAAACATAATTTCCTGACCATTGCGACGTGCCTGATCAAGTAATTCGGTTACATCAACAACCAGCGATTTGAGTAACTCAGCCATCGCCAGCGCATTATCCAGTGTGGTCTGATAATCAATCGG
The DNA here is from genome assembly GCA_964643585.1 of uncultured Pseudoalteromonadaceae bacterium. GTDB lineage: Bacteria > Pseudomonadota > Gammaproteobacteria > Enterobacterales > Alteromonadaceae > Alishewanella. Next base: position 467 of record CAZXTH010000347.1, on the reverse strand, counting down.
ATCAACTTTATAGTACTGGGTCAGAGTAAAGTTATGCAGATCCATTAAGGTTTTAAGTTTTTCTGCGAATAACTCAGGATTAAATAAATCCCCGACTCTCAAACCACGGCGGGCCACTTTATCTTCGTACGCAGGACCAATACCACGACCGGTGGTGCCAATAGGTTTATCACCACGCGCTTTTTCGCGTGCTACATCTAATGCTACGTGGAATGGCAGAATTAGCGGACACCCTTCACTGATGAGTAAACGCTCTTTCACCGGCACGCCACGCTGTTCCAGCATGGTCATTTCCTTCAGGAAGGCTTCTGGTGACGGCACAACACCATTACCAATCACACATTTTACGTTAGCGCGTAAAATGCCAGACGGGATCAAATGCAGTACAGTTTTTTCACCATCAATAACCAGAGTATGGCCTGCATTGTGGCCGCCTTGATAGCGCACCACATAACTGGCGTTATCTG
>CAZXTH010000346.1:0-3953 GCA_964643585.1 uncultured Pseudoalteromonadaceae bacterium | reverse complement strand
GACGTTAGCAAACTCAAGCGGTGCACCACGCACGTCAACATAACGGCCTTCGCCCTGGTCACGCTGAATAGACACCCCAGGCAAACGCTGGGCAGATTCTGCCACGTTAGCATCAGGAAAACGCCCCAGGTAGTCAGCAGATACCACAGATTTAATATTGTCAGACGAACGCTGAATATTCAGTGCTCTGGCCTGCGCATTTCGGTTACCGACAATCTGCATGACTTCAAGCGCAGAGGTATCAGCAAAGCGCAATTGCAACACCTGCCCCTGCTGGCCTGTTACCTGAGCGGTTGCACGGTGCGTACCGTATCCCAGATAACTGACTTCCAACTGGTATTCACCTTCCGGCAGGTTGTCAAAACGAAAACGCCCACTGCTGTCGGTTACGGTTTCACGCCCGGTACCCACCAGACGGATAATAGCGCCCTGCAAAAACGCGTCTTTGCCATTGCTCAGCTGGCCGCGTAATACCGGAGCATTAATAGTTTCACTGCTGACACTCAGTTCAGCCTGCATTGCTACAGCACTGGCAGATGTCAGGGCCAGGCCGCTGATTATCATCGCCATCACCAGCGGGCTGTGGCGAAAACGCAAAGTATGGTTTTTTATTGTCATAGCACTACTGTCTCTTATGGTTACCGGTTTAAAAACCCGGTTATTGTGAGCAGGCTATGTGACAGAAAAAGGTAAGAATGCCATCTGGCAGAGCTTTAATGACCCGGGTCATTTCAGGTCAGATACAACAATAATTGCCATCTGAATGTCATAAAACGTTGATACGGTAGCCGAAAGGTCTGTCCGGAACAGATATATGTGGCGCTATCACCTCAGTAAAACGATTTTTTCCTGCATCCTGTTGTTGCTGACTATTCCGCTGGTTCTGCATCATGGTATTGCCAAGCCATTACAGGAATATGACTGGTACGACATCGCAGGCGAAGGTACCGTTGTCCTTATTGCCTATACCTGGTTATTCATTATTCTGAAGTACCGGCCATCTGGTCCGGTTACCAATTGGCTGTTTATGGGATGTGCCCTGCTGGCTTTTTCGTACACGCTGGATTTCTGGGACGAGTTTTTCTCCTACCCCGGCAGTAATAAACAACTGATGACCATCCTTGAGTCGTCCCCCGCACCGCTTGGTATGCTGTTACTGACTATCGGTATGGCAGGTTGGCTGGCAGAGCAAAAAATGCTGTATCGCCAGTTACACAGCCGCGAGTTATTTTTGCGTAACCATCAGTTAATTGATCCGCTGACCACCCTGTACAGTGCTGAATATTTACGGGCTATCCTGCAGCGCGAACAGGAACTGCACCATAACCGTGGCGAAAGTTTCTGCTTACTGGTACTGGATATCAATCAGTTCAAAGCCTGTAACAAAGCGCTTGGTGCCGCCGGTGCAGATAAAATTCTAAAAATGACCGGCGAGCTAATCCTGAGCCAGTTACGGGCCACTGATGTGCTGTGCCGTTATGTCGGAGATCGCTTTATGGCCGTCCTGCCGCATACATCTTTACACGAAGCCCGCTTGCTGGGACGGCATATTCAGCAGCAAATGCCAAGGTTATCACTACCCAACCTGCCGCTGAGCCTGCGCACCGCTACCATAGAAGTCACAGCACAACCACTGGATGAATTGCTGCATACAGCCTGTCAGGCGGTATCCCGCAGCCACCGCCATCTGGCTCCCCGCTGGCAAACCATCTGATGCAGCCGTTCAGTTATCAGCACAAATGCCTTCTGCTGAATAACAGCGCAGCCGACTTAATTGAACTCAGCCTGCGCCGGGGTGCTACACGACAGCGTTTACTGGCCGGCACCGGGATTTTTCCGGATGACTTCCGTAAAGCCAATCGCCATATCAGCCCGCAGGAATGGCTTACCCTGGCAGAAAACTGCCTGCAACAGGTTGGCCGGGATGAATTACCCATGCTGGCCGCCAGCGCAGTGCTGTATAACAACAAAATAGCCCTTAGCAGGTTGTTGCAATGCTGCCCGTCATTAAAACAGGCGCTGCAATTGCTGTATTATTTTCGGCAACAGTCTCTGCCATTACTGAGCGTATCATTATGCCGCCAGCAGGATTACCTGAATATTTGCCTGCTGCCCGCTATCGGTCTGGGTAAACAGCAGGATTTTGTTATCGCCCTGGCGGTAAGTTTTCTGCTGACACTCATTCGCCAATATGCGCCTGACAGCGCATTACGTATCGAACTCACCCAGCCAAGCCCGGCCAGACCACAGTACTACCAGCAACACTGGCAATGCGAAACCCGTTTTAACAGCCTGCAAAACCGGTTAATACTGCCATTGAATATTCTGCAGCCAGCTGTTGCTAACACGCCAGCAGCCGGGTTTATTCAGGCACGTTTTATTTGCCGCCAGCAACGTCGTTTACAGTCTAAAAGCCGTGGGTTGCTGGAAATTATCCGCAAAAAACAGCAACAGCTGTTACCTGACAACAGCAGCCCGGAGCAAATAGCCGCCATGCTGAACATCAGCAGCAGCACGCTGAAGCGCCAGCTCAGTCAGCATAATTACTCTTTTTCGCAATTACTGGATGAAGTAAAAAACCACAAGGCGATAAAGCTGTTGCATCAGTACGAAATGACCAACGCACAGTTGGCAAAGCGGCTGGGGTATTCAGATGAGCATAATTTCCGAAGGGCATTCAAGCGCTGGACTGGTTTATTGCCCAGCGCTTGCAAATCATTGCTAAAAACCTGAGCTGCATTATCTGGATTTCGTTAACGTGTTATAGCTTGTGATCAGGTTACGATAATCCGGAATATGATTTGAAAACAGTGTGCCTAATCCTTCTATATCGTTACGCCAGTCACGGTGCAGTTCACATGCTACACCAAACCAGGTCATCAGCTGTGCACCTGCTGCTGACATGCGATCCCAGGCAGAATGCCGTGTCAGCTCATTAAACGTTCCTGAAGCATCCGTTACAACAAAGACGTCGTAGCCTTCTTCCAATGCTGATAACGCAGGGAATGCTACACATACTTCAGTAACGACTCCGGCAATAATAAGCTGCTTTTTGCCGGTCGCTTTTACTGCCGCCAGAAACTCTTCGTTATCCCATGCATTTATCTGCCCCGGCCGTGCTATATAAGGCGCATCAGGAAACGCTTCTTTCAGCTCCGGCACCAAAGGACCATTAGGGCCTTGCTCAAAACTGGTGGTCAGAATAGTTGGCAGTTTGAAATATTTAGCCAGCGCGGCCAGCGCCAGCACATTATTCTTAAACTTATCCGGCTCAATATCCCGCACCAGCGACAGTAATCCGGCTTGATGGTCAACCAGTAACACAGCGGCATTATTTTTATCTAAACGCGTATATGGCTTTGTCATAGTGAATGTCCTTTCTCTTAACGTTAGAAAATGCACAGACACCGCATAAGTCTGTGCAGAGGTTAAATCAGCTTAGCCAAAGGTGCCTCGCTGATAATCCGTAAAGGCCTGATGAATTTCCTGCTCGGTATTCATTACAAAAGGCCCATGCCCTACTACAGGTTCATTCAGTGGCAAGCCGGTTAGCAGCAATACCACGGCATCCGCAGTGTTCTGCACACTAATCTGATTGCCAGAGTTGTCATAGACCGCAGCCTCAGCCGAAGTCAGCACCTTCCCGTCTGCCAGTGTAACTTCGCCTTTCAGCACCACCAGAATCGCCATATGCTGTTCCGGTATAGCAAGTTGGTGTTCACCGGCGTTAAGGTGTAAATCCCAGACATTAATCGGGCTGAAGGTTCTGGCCGGCCCTTTACTGCCATCATAGTCACCTGCAATTACCCTGACGCTACCCTGGTTATCCGGTAATGCCAGTTGAGGGATTTCATCGGCAATAATTGACTGATAGCCTGCCGGGTGCATTTTGTCTTTTGCCGGTAAATTCACCCACAATTGCACCATTTCAAAGGCACCACCGCGTTTTGCCC
>CAZXTH010000345.1:3555-3956 GCA_964643585.1 uncultured Pseudoalteromonadaceae bacterium | reverse complement strand
CCAGTATTGCCAGATCAGCATGAATACCACCCGCCGTTACCAGGCGGCCTGCCCCGGGTCCTTTTAGTACCAACGGGTTCTGCTGATACCAGCCGGAACGGATCACAAAAATATTGTCACAAGGCTGAATTGCCGCCAGCGGGTCAGTGGCGGTAACAGCTTTCAGTTCAACACTGGCTTGCGGTACAGGTAAGCTGATATCCAGCGTCGCAACATACCGCAATACCCGGTTTTCTGCGGCAGCTGCACTGTAAGCAGCAGCCAGCTGTTTATCCAGCACATGCCGCTGCGACCAGAATGTATCCCAGTCTCCGCCAGCCAGTTCGGCCGGTAATAGAGGCTGCAAGGCAATTTGTTCCAACTCCAGTTCTACGCCAAGCTCGCGGGCCAGTACCAGTAAT
>CAZXTH010000345.1:0-3545 GCA_964643585.1 uncultured Pseudoalteromonadaceae bacterium | reverse complement strand
CATCCCGAGGGTCCGGCTCGGTCAACCCCTGCTGCTGGGCTTCAAGTACCAGCTCAGAGAATGCCTGCTGTCCGTCAAACTGGCATAACAGCCAACTCAGCGTGCCAGAGAAAATACCGCTAATCTGAGTTACCTGATCTCCGGCGTTTAACAACTCTTGTAATACACGCTGTACAGGAATCCCTGCGCCGACAGTGGTATTACTTAACCAATGGCGGTTATGTTGCTGTAGTGCCTGTAAAATGTGCTGATACTGCCCACCCGGCAATGTAACACCCTGTTTATTCGCACTGATCAGATGGCAACCAGCAGCAATAAACTGCGGGTAACTCAATGCAAACACCTGGCTTGGTGTAATATCAACCAGTACCTTAAATCCAGAAAGTGAACGGATATAATCCAGTAACTGCTCCTGCCGGTATTCAGTCGCAGCAGCAAACGCTTGCTGCCATTCAGCCGCAGGAATATCAGGTTGCAGGCTGGCAGTACGGGAATTAAATACGCCGGATAAACACAGCTGAACAGAACCGGCCAGCCGCAATTGCTGCTGCGCCAGCAGACTCAGAAATTCACTGCCGACATTACCGGTTCCGGCTACCAGCATATGCAACACCGGGACACTGCCAACACAACGCTGATGTAGTTCGGTTAATTGCAACTCTGTAAGAGGTTGTCTGAACAGCCAGATAACTGAAGCAGTAGTTTCATATTGATGCTCAGGCTGTAACAGCTGTAGGTATAACGTAACCGCTGGGGGTATCTGTTTGCCAGCCAGAGGTTTTTTAATCCAGGCAACAGCGTGATAACGTTGCGGCTGCCACACAGCATCAATGCCTGCTACAGCCAGCAACGTAACGGCTTCATCTGCAGTAGCAGCCCGTACCAGCCATTGCTGATATTCTCCGTCATCCGGCAAAGCAACAACCGGCTGCTGCAACTGCAGAGCCAGCTGTGCTGCAGAAACCGCTGCCGCCTGCGGAATATGCAACAACACAATATCAGCCAACTCTGTAATAAATTCTGCCTGCAGGTTTGTTTCTGCAACAACGCGACAACCAGCCTTTTCTGGCGTAAAACTACTGCGAACCTCCAGTTCGGTACAACTTTGCTCCAGAGCAGACAAGGTGCGGGCATGCAGCACCGGATTACCTAAACGAGCCAGCGTTTCCGCTTGCTGCCAGCTAACCAGGCGATAAGGTTTAGCCTGTTTTACTTTGCGCGGATCTGCACTGTAAATAGCATCGACATCCGTCCAGATAGAAACCCGCTCAGCCCGCAATAAGCGGCCAAGAATCGTTGCTGAATAATCACTGCCATTACGGCCTAGCGTAATGCTGCGGCCTTCGGCATCCCTGGCAATATAGCCAGTAACAACCTGAATCTGGTTTTCTTGCTTAATAGTAGCCAGCTTCTGCTCTGATAACTGCCAGTTAACCTGTTGCTCGGCAAGCACCAGAAAATCCCGCGCATCGACAGCAGTCGCCTGCCGGCCTTTTGCGGTTAATACTGCACTGAGCAGTAAAGAGGAAAAACGCTCGCCGATTGCCAGTACATCATTATATTGCTGTCCGGCCAGATACAATGGCAACTCTGACAACCATTGTTGTACCTTTTGCTCTACTGCCTGCTGTTGCAACAGCTGAGATGTGTTTGCCTCATCAGCAAAACTGTCGAAAATCAGCTTGTTCAGATGCTCAGCCAGTTGCTGTAGCTTCAATGCCAACAGTTCAGAATCAGCATGATCAATAATATCCAGCAATTGATCTGTCGTATCGCCCGGAGCCGATACCACCACCCATAACGCAGCAACCTGCTGCGCCAGTATAATATCTGCCACTGCATGAAAACGGCTGGCATCTGCCAGACTGCTGCCACCGAATTTATGGACAGCGATCGCCTGTGGCAGGTTACCCAGTTGCACTTTATGTAATGGCGTTTTATCTGATTGCATCGAATGCCTGCTTTAAATCGTTCAGTAAATCATCTGCGTCTTCAATTCCCACCGACAAACGCAGTAGCGTTGGGCCAATACCGGCGGTTTTCTGGGCTTCTGCACTCATAGAGGCATGCGTCATCGACCCTGGGTGACAGAGCAGGCTTTCAACACCACCTAAAGACTGAGCCAGCGTAAAATATTGTAATGCCTGTACAAACGGTTGGATCAGCTCAGGTTCCGCGGCCAGATCAAAACTTACCATCGCCCCAAAACCTTTTTGCTGTTTTGCTGCAATTTCATGGCCCGGATGATCTTTTAATCCCGGATAATACACTTTACTGACCAGTAGCTCGGACTGCAGATAATCGGCAATACGGACCGCATTTTCCTGTTGCAGCTTTATCCGGGGCCCTAGCGTCCGCAAACCACGCAGAATCATATAACTGTCAAAGGGCGTACCCGTCAGGCCAAGGCAGTTCGCCCACCATTTCAGCTCGTCACCGATGGCAGCATCTTTAACCACAACCGCACCACCCACGATATCGCTGTGGCCATTAATGTATTTAGTCGTGGAATGCACCACAATATCAGCACCCAGTTCCAGAGGCAGCTGTAATACAGGAGACAGGAAGGTGTTATCAACGACTGTCAGAGCCTGTAGCCTCTCTGCCAACTGGCAGACTGCTGCGATATCGGTAATTTGCAATAAAGGATTACTTGGCGTTTCAATCCAGATCATCTGCGGCTTGGCAGCTTCAACTTCCTGCGCCCAGCCAGGTTGAAGAAAATTGACAATCTTTAACTTAAAACTCTTTTTACGCTCTGCCAGATTAGTAAACAGGCGATAACTGCCGCCATAGCAATCATGAGGAATGACCAGCGTATCTTCCGGCTTCAACAGTTGAATAGCCAGTAAACAGGCAGCCATACCTGTGCCGGTAACAATACCTTTAGCACCACCTTCCAGCTCAGCCAGTGCTTCTGCCAGCAAATCCCGCGTCGGATTATTGGTACGGGAATAATCGTACCGGCCGGGCTGTCTGAAGCCGGGTAATTCATAGGTAGAACTTAAATAAAGCGGCGGGGTAACGGCAGCAAAAGCACTGTCCTGAGCAATACCGGCTCTGGCCGCAATGGTAGCTGGATGACGCTTTGACATACCGACCTCATTTAGATGTTTAGACGTCCAAAAGTATACTGATAGAAAAGCAGATGTCAAACCATTTAGCCGTCTATAATCTTTATTTGTAGTGCGCTATTTGACTGTGTAACATAACACGTTAAAATTTCCGCATTTACACACAACTAAATTCATAATCAAGGTAACCATATGGCCAAGTGGAACGGGGAATATATTCACCCTTACGCGGAACACGGTAAAAAATCAGAACAAGTAAAAAAGATTACCGTTTCTATCCCACTCAATGTACTGAAAGTACTTACAGATGAAAGAACCCGCCGCCAGGTAAATAACCTGCGTCATGCGACCAACAGCGAATTACTATGTGAAGCGTTTCTGCATGCCTTTACCGGCCAGCCATTACCGGCAGATGAAGATTTACGTAAAGATAACCCTCAGCAGATTCCGGTTGAAGTACGCAAAATCCTG
>CAZXTH010000344.1:0-3964 GCA_964643585.1 uncultured Pseudoalteromonadaceae bacterium | reverse complement strand
CACTTAATCGACTTCGCTCTGCCAACAAAAAGCGGGATAACCATATGCGGATAAACTACAACGTCCCGCAATGCCAGCACCGGCATATGCAGGCGTTCTGTTTGTTCTGTTGTCATTGACTTTCTCTCGAATTAATTACTGCAGGCGAACATTAGCCAGTATATGGGGTTAGAACTGTAAACTTCAATTACCGGAACAAAAAAGCACTGTCGTTATAACAGCCTGCAGGAAACAAAAAGGGCCTGACGGCCCTTATATTTAGTGAGATTCACCAGCGACAGCCGGCTCATTATTTTCGTATATCAGAATAGGCTTACTTTCACCACGAATCACCGTTTCGTCGACTACAACTTTGCTAACGTCTGTCATCGATGGTAAATCATACATCGTATCAAGCAAGACACTCTCAACGATAGAACGTAAACCACGAGCTCCGGTTTTGCGCTCCATGGCTTTCTGGGCAATGGCTTTCAGCGCATCTTCGCGAAACTCCAGCTCCACATCTTCCATCCGGAATAAAGCACCATATTGCTTAATCAGTGCGTTTTTCGGTTCACTGAGGATTTGCACCAGTGCAGCCAGATCAAGCTCTGTCAACGTAGCTACAACCGGTAAACGGCCAATAAACTCAGGGATCAGGCCATATTTAACCAGATCTTCCGGTTCTACATCGCGAAAACTTTCACTGAGGCTACGGCTGCTTTCTTTGCTACGTACTTCTGCACCAAAGCCGATGCCTGAACCTTTAGCACAACGCTGCTCAATCACTTTATCCAGTCCGGCAAAAGCACCACCACAGATAAACAGGATTTTAGAGGTATCAACCTGCAGGAATTCCTGCTGAGGATGTTTACGCCCACCCTGTGGCGGAACTGATGCGATAGTTCCTTCGATCAGTTTCAGCAAAGCCTGCTGTACACCTTCCCCGGAAACATCACGGGTAATGGAAGGATTGTCAGACTTGCGTGAAATCTTATCAATTTCGTCAATATAAACGATACCACGCTGGGCTTTCTCTACATCATAGTCGCATTTCTGCAGCAGCTTCTGGATGATGTTTTCAACATCTTCCCCCACGTAACCGGCTTCAGTCAGTGTGGTTGCATCAGCCATAGTAAAAGGCACATCCAGCAGGCGGGCCAGTGTCTCCGCTAGCAGCGTTTTACCACTACCGGTAGGGCCAATGAGCAGTATGTTACTTTTACCCAGCTCCACATCCTGCTTCTGCTGACCATTGCGTAACCGTTTGTAATGGTTATACACCGCTACAGCCAGAACTTTCTTCGCATGTTCCTGGCCAATAACATAATCATCCAGATGTGTCCGTATTTCATGCGGTACAGGTAATTTATCGGTATCACGCTTTGGCGAAATATCCTTAATTTCTTCCCTGATTATGTCATTGCATAGGTCAACGCACTCGTCACAGATATATACCTGCGGACCTGCGATTAACTTACGCACTTCATGCTGTGATTTGCCACAAAAAGAGCAATATAACAATTTGCTGCTTTTATCGCCGTCAGTGCGATCAGACATGTAACTACCTCTTCACTACCGGCAAACCGCTTGCGGATTGCCCTGTTTAAACTTTACTTCTCGTCTCGTTTGGTAAATATGGCATCGATCAAACCATATTCCAAGGCTTGCTGTGCACTCAGGAAGTTATCACGTTCAGTATCTTTACAAACCTGCTCGTAACTCTTGCCTGTGTGTTCAGCCATCAGCCGGTTCAGCTTCTCTTTAATAGTGAGAATTTCACGGGCATGAATTTCAAAATCTGTTGCCTGTCCCTGGAAACCACCCAGTGGCTGGTGAATCATTACCCGGGCATTTGGCAGAATATAGCGTTTACCTTTAGTACCACCAGAAAGCAGAAATGCGCCCATACTGGCAGCTTGTCCTACGCAGACCGTTACAATATCCGGTTTAATATAGCGCATAGTGTCATAAATAGATAAACCAGCTGTAACAGAACCACCCGGAGAATTAACATAAATATAGATGTCTTTTTCCGGATTTTCTGATTCCAGGAACAAAAGTTGCGCAACGATCAGGTTGGCCATATGGTCTTCGACCTGCCCCGTCAGAAAAATCACCCGATCTTTCAGCAAGCGTGAATAAATGTCAAAAGAGCGTTCACCTTTGGCAGTCTGCTCTATTACTATCGGAACCAATGCGTTGACGATGTCATTCATATCACGAGATATTGTCATAAAATGGAATTCCCTCTAAAACCGACCCGGAAAACAGCCGCGCCAGAAAATAAAATGGCCCGAACACTGTCCGAGCCATTAAAGCTGTCATGAAAACAGAAGTCAATTACAGACTTAGCTTAGCCAGCTGTCTGTGGGTTCATGATTTCATTAAAACCTGCTTTTTGCTCAGTAACTTTAGCTGACGCCAGAATCACCTCAATCGCCTGTTCTTCCAGAGCTACGTTACGCATGCTCTGTAACAGTTCTTTGTTGCTGTTATAGTACTGTACTACTTCCTGCGGATCTTCGTAAGCAGAAGCAATAGTTTCGATCAGTTGCTGAACTTTAGTATCATCTACTTTCAGTTCGCTGGTTTTGATCACTTCACCTAACAGCAGGCCTACTTTCACGCGATCTTTAGCCTGTTCTTCAAACAAAGAAGCTGGCAGCTCTGGCAGTTGTTTCGGGTCTACATTGTTACCGAAACGCTGCATTGCCTGACGACGCAGTACATCAACTTCACCTTCGATCAGTGCTTTTGGCACGTCAACTTCGTTGTTCGCCAGTAAGCCTTTGATCACCTGATCTTTAACACGGCCTTTCAGAGTCTGTGCCAGTTCACGTTCCATATTTTTGCGAACTTCAGCTTTCAGAGCATCAACTGAAGCCTCAGCCAGACCGAATAATTTAGCGAATTCGTCGTTCAGTTCTGGCAGAACTTGTTGTTCCACTGCATTGACGGTTACTGCAAAGCTGGCCGCTTTACCTTTCAGATTTTCTGCATGATATTCTTCCGGGAATGTCACATTAACAGTAACCTGCTCACCGGCTTTCTTACCAACGATACCATCTTCGAAACCTGGAATCATACGACCCTGACCCAGTTCCAGCGAGAAGTTAGTGGCTTTGCCACCTTCAAACTCTTCGCCATCGATAGAACCGGTAAAATCGATAACAACACGGTCAGCTTCTGCTGCTACACCGTCTTTGGCTTCCCATTTAGCGTGCTGTTTACGTAGGGTATCCAGCATTTTACTCAGGTCGTCTTCTGTAATTTCAACAACTGGCTTGGCTACTTCAATTTTATCCAGGTTTTTTACTTCTACTTCAGGATAAACTTCAAAAGTTGCTGCAAATTCCAGATCTGAACCTTCAGTCAAAGCACCTGGAGCAAATACAGGAGCGCCCGCTGGTGTTAATTTATGTTCAACGATGGCTTCATAAAAATGACGTTGCATCTGCTCAGAAGCAACTTCTTGCAGTACTGCCTGGCCATAACGTTTCTTAATGATAGATACAGGTGCTTTACCCGGACGGAATCCATCGATCCGTTGCCGTTTAGACAGATCACGCAGGCGATTTTTTACTTCAGTATCAATTTTCTCAGCCGGTACCGTGATTGTTAAGCGGCGCTCTAACCCTTGAGTGGTCTCCACAGAAACTTGCATCTTGTTACCTCAAAATCAAATCGGACGTCTGTTACTACGCCGTTTATAAGGGGTCCGGTGTCGACGACAAGCAAAGATTGACCGGACCTGTTTAAAATAGGACGCGGCATTATAGCGGGCTAAATCTCCGCCGTCGAGCCCTTAGCGGCCATAGATTAACGGGGATTAATGCCTGGCGGTTATCCCCGTTATTATGATTAGAAAATATAGCTAAATGACTGGTTAACCACGGGTTTGGCCACTACCCGTCACAACATATTTCTCTGTTGTCAGCGCTTCCAGCCCCATTGGGCCATACGCACGCAGCTTACTGGTAGA
>CAZXTH010000343.1:3031-3978 GCA_964643585.1 uncultured Pseudoalteromonadaceae bacterium | reverse complement strand
ACCCATATAAATTTCACCTTCCTGCTCGGAATCGGTGTTAATCAGAATATCAGCCTGCAGTATGCCCGGTTGCAGGCCAAAAGCGCCGCTCATCCCGGCTTCTTCGTCGGTAGTCAGTAATACTTCCAGCGGACCGTGTTTAATATCATCAGAACCCAGAATGGCCAGAGCTGATGCCATACCGATGCCGTTATCGGCACCAAGTGTGGTGCCCCTGGCTTTTACCCAGTCACCATCGACATAAGCTTCAATCGGATCGGTCAGAAAATCATGCTGCTTATCAGCGTTTTTCTGCGGCACCATATCCAGATGGGCCTGAATAACTACCGTTTTGCAGTTTTCCATTCCCGGTGTAGCAGGTTTACGGATAATCAGGTTACCTGTCTGATCTTCGGTAACGGACAGCTGTTTTGCGCGGGCCCATTGCTGAATATGCTGGCTCAGTGCTTGCTCATGCTTTGACGGATGCGCAATGGCACAGATTTGAGAAAACCACTGCCACAGTGGCTGGGGATAAAGCTGTTCTAATGCAGACACAGAGTACTCCTGTTAATAATAATGGCCCGGATGTATTAACTGAATTTGTAGGGTATGCCGGCTATTTTACCATAGCTCCAGTAAGCAGGGTTAATGCCTGTGAATCCTTAGATGCCAGTGATTGTCAGCTCCGGTATACGGCTATTTTACGGCATAACCTGTTGCAGAAATGCCAGCATATCGTTCAGGGCTGCAGGGGCATCGCGATCAAAGCAGATTTTCAGATACTCGTTACAACCATTATCCAGAAACGCATGGTTTCTGCCTGGATATACCGTAAAACGCGCATCCTGTCCGGCTGCTTGTAATTGCTCTGTATAAGCACCTATGGCCTGAGGCGTTGTTAACCGGTCATTTGCTGCAACATGCAGGAATTGTGGTGGGAGCCGGTATTCTGTGGCTGGCGGGAT
>CAZXTH010000343.1:1404-3021 GCA_964643585.1 uncultured Pseudoalteromonadaceae bacterium | reverse complement strand
GAGCTCTTGACACTGATACCGTTGCCAAAGATGCTGCGCGGGCTGGCTTGTGCCATTTGCCAGAATACATTGGATGCCGTTTCAAAGCCGTTACGGGCGGCAGTGTATAAATCAAAGGCACCATAGCTGATAATCGCAGCCTGTACTTTCAGACCATCGCGGGCGGCAACCTGTTCTGCGGTTTCTTCAGCAGGCAGATAGGTTGGCGTAAAATTAAGGTTGTCTTTACCAAAAGGCTGGCTGCTTAATTGACGCCCGGCCAGAACAACCATCGACGCCAGATGACCGCCGGCACTGTCGCCGGTCACGGCGATACGGGAAGCATCACCGCCATACTGACCAATATGCTCTTTTATCCATAACAGGCTGCCGAAAGCGTCACCGATAATCTGTGGCAGGGTCACGGTATTATTTTGATCGCCCAGCAGCCGGTAATTCACATTAGCTACCACATAACTGCCATGAGAGGCCATATAGGCAGCCATTGAATTCATAATGCTGTTGTCATTAATCAGCCAGCCACCGCCATGATATATCACCAGTACCGGGTAGGATTGTTTGCCGGTTTGCGGCACATAAATATCCATGGTCAACGGGTGATTGTCCGGTGCTGCCCACTGAATATCTTTATGTAATGCAATTTCGTGTGGCTGAGCCTGCACTGCCATACAAAACAGGCTGCTTGTCAGCAGAATGAGTGTCAGGCACAAGCGGAATATTTTTAAGGATGCCATAGTTTTTTGCCTTGTCCGGTCCGTGTTTTTCCAACAGGTTCTAATAAAAAAGCACCTGACTACAAAAGTAGCAAGGTGCTGTTATCAGTTACAACTGTTGTTATTCTGCAGCTGGCGTACGGTATTTTTCAAACCAGGCCAGCATGCTTTCTACTTTGGTTACCATCCGGCTGGGTCTGTTGGAAATACCGTGTGGCGAACCCGGGATCCTGACCAGAGCAGTATCAACACGGCGTAATTTCAGCGCCTGATAGAATTGCTCTGATTCAGAGATTGGCGTGCGGCGGTCGCTTTCGCCGGTAATCAGCACCGTTGGGGTTTGCACATTACCTACCAGACTCAGCGGGGAGCGCTCCCAGTAATGTTCTACATTTTCCCACGGTGTGCCTGGGAACTGGTGATAAGTCTGATACAGGTAGGTGTCGCCGGTCAGCACTTTACTGAGCCAGTTAATAATAGGTTTCACCACTGCGGCAGCCTTATAACGGTTGGTCAGGCCAATCGCATAAGCTGTAGCGATACCACCGGCAGAACCTCCGGCGATAAACAGGTTATTGTCATCAATAAAACCCAGTTCCAGCATTGCATTTACACCAGCATCATGGTCGGCATAATCTTCCGGTGAACTGTATTTGTTGTGCAGCAACATGGCAAAACGTTCACCGTAGGAAGAACTGCCGCGGTGATTATCGTAAAACACTACATAACCTTCGCGGGCATAACGCTGCATCTCTGCACTCCAGTGCGGGCCATAAGCCAGATGAGGGCCGCCGTGAATTTCCAGAATCAGCGGGTATTTTTTCGTTGGGTCAAAATCAGGCGGGGTAATATACCAGCCTTGAATCGGTTCGCCGTCAAAAGAGGACTTGTAGTTAATTTCTTT
>CAZXTH010000343.1:0-1394 GCA_964643585.1 uncultured Pseudoalteromonadaceae bacterium | reverse complement strand
TTTCTTTAACCTGGCCCAGCGTTTTGTGGCCGAGCAAATCCTCATTCAGAGCAGTTAATACTTTGCTTTTGCCTTTTTGCAGAACAGCAACATCTGCCGGACGCTGGCTGGTACCATGAGTATAAGCAATGACGCCATCGGCAGACATACTGTATTCACCGCTGAGGTATGGCTGCGGCATGCCTGTACCAGACAGTGCATCGGTCAGATCGCTGACTTTACCGTTCAGGGTAATGGTTGCCAGTTTGCGCATACCACGGTCATCATATTGAATAACCAGATTACGGTTGTTCAGCCAGCTTGGCTGCTGTACCGAACGGTCGAATTCTGCCGCAATGTCGGTGATATCATTGCTGGACAGATCAAGCAGTTTTAATTTGCCGTTGCTGTAAGGCACTTTTTCATTGGTATTCCAGACAAACGCCAGACGTTTACCATCTGGTGAAAACTGCGGCTGGCTTTCTGTTCCTGGCATAGATGTCAGAGCCGTCAGTTGCAGGTTTTGCAGATCCAGGCGGTAAAGATTGGTATCTCGTGGCTGGTATTCCCAGTCTTTATCGAGATTAGCGGAAAAAATTAATGACTTGCTGTCCGGTGCCCAGGTTAAATCACTGCCGTAATGGAATTCACCGCTGGTCAGCTGACGGGCTGTGCCGCCATTGGCTGGCAGAGTAAAAATCTGCCGGAATTCAGGTTTCAGAAAGCCTTGTCCATCGGCCTGATAGCGGGCGCGTTCAATAATGATGGCAGGTTCTGACCATTTAGCCCCCGCTGGTTTTTTTACCGTTTTCATACGCTTTTGCAGATCGGTATTGGCGGCTGAAACATTCATGGTGAAAGCGATATGCTGGCCGTCTGGTGACCAACTGATGTTGCCTGGCCCATTCTGCAGTTTGGAAATCTGGGCTGTTTTATCTTCAGCCAGCCAGTGTACGTGGATCTGGCGGGAACCGCTGCGATTGGAGATAAAGGCAATCCGGTTACCATCCGCAGACCAGCGTGGCTGGTTGTAATTAAACTGATCGGCAAACAGTGGCAACTGCTTACCGGTTTTTACGTCCAACAGCCACAGACTGGTATGGGCACTGTCTGTCATAATGTCATTGCTGTTACGGACATAAATGATTTTGCTGCCATCAGGGGAGATTTGCGGATCGTTCGCATACTCCAGCGCGAAGATATCTTCTGCTTCAAAATAGCGGCTGCTGGAAACGGTTTCTGATGCTATTACCGGCGCAGCGGTAAAGATCAGCAGGGCTGTAGTTAGTACAGCCAGAGGGGCTGCTGTGTTAAAACGCATAATGCTACCTGTATTGTTGTTATCGTTGCGATAATCTTATAACCCGTCCGGCTGTAACAGACAAACAGCCAGCGACAGGCGGAAGTTTTTCAGC
>CAZXTH010000342.1:0-3994 GCA_964643585.1 uncultured Pseudoalteromonadaceae bacterium | reverse complement strand
GACATCAAGCAGGATTAATTCAAATTGCTGATTACGTGCCAGTTCAAGCCCGGAAGGGCCATCATGAGCTGCGGTAAAACTGAAACCGTCCATTGCCAGATATTCGGCTACCAGTTCACATAATTCTGTATCGTCGTCGATCATTAAAATAGCAGACATCAGTGAAGAACTCCGTTAGCTGTTCAGATCCCAGTTTATAACGAACGTAAGTAAAGCAGACATTGCCTTTACGTAACCTTTACTCTGGCTTTGCGTTATTTTGCATTGGGTGTTTTATGCTTAAGCTGTCCCAACAAAGGAGTATATCTGATGAAAACGACCTCTTTAGTACTGATTTTAACAACGGCTCTGAGTTTTGCTGCTTTTAATACCCTGGCTCAGGCTGAAACCAAAACGAAAGAAGGTAAACCACATTTCAGCCACAAAGCTGACCGCGCAGGTGCTGGCTGGTTTAAAGATCTGGATCTGACCGATTCACAAAAACAGCAGATCCGGGATTTGATGAATGCCAGCAAGGCAGAGCGGCCTGATCGGCAGGCATTTTTTCAGCAACAGCAACAACTGGAAAAACTGACCAGCGCTGACTACTTTGATGAGCAGGCAGCACGTCAACTACTTGAACAACGTAACGAACAGGAACTGAACCGGCTGAAATTACAGCATCAGTTATATCAGGTTCTGACGCCTGAACAAAAAGCTGAGCTGGACGCTAAAAAGGCGAAACGGCTGGAACGTACAGAAAAACGCAGAACCGCTGATAAATCAGCATAAAGTAACAGGTTACCAGAGCAGGCATCTTTTTCAGCAACCGGTAGCTCCCACTGCCAGTTAGCCGGAATAAAGCATGCCTGCTCTTTTTATTTACTCTATATCCAGTTCTTTCAGCTTACGGGTCAGTGTGTTTCTGCCCCAGCCTAATCTGCGGGCTGCTTCCTGTTTATGGCCATGCGTAAACTGTAACGCCTGCTGCAAAATGGTTTTTTCAAATGCAGGGCCTGCTTCAGACAGAATATTCTGTTCGCCTGCTGTCAGTTTCTGACTGACCCAGGCTGCCAGCATGTCTTGCCAGCTACCGTGTTGCTCAGCATGATTATTTTGCTGTGGCTGTCTGGCCGGAGAAGTTAGCTCCGGTGGAAAATCGGCTACCACAATATGTTTGCCACTGGCCATAACTGTCAGCCAGCGGCAGGTGTTTTCCAGCTGCCGGACATTACCAGGCCAGTCCAGCTGGCTGAGAAACTGTTCTGCTTCTTTAGTTAGTGTTTTGGCTTCTACGTTCAGTTCTGTAGCGGCCTGTAGCAGAAAGTGGCGTGCCAGTTTCGGAATATCCTGCCGGCGCTCTTTTAACGGCGGCAGATGAACCCGAATCACATTCAGGCGGTGGAATAAATCTTCCCGGAATTTACCTTCGCTGACCAACAACTCCAGATCCTGGTGTGTAGCAGCAATGATCCGCACGTCGACACCAATGGCCTGATGTCCGCCAACCCGGTAGAACTGGCCGTCGGCCAGAACGCGAAGTAGCCTTGTCTGGACATCGAGTGGCATATCGCCAATTTCATCCAGAAACAACGTGCCTCCGTCTGCTTGCTCAAAGCGGCCTTTACGGTGGTTATTTGCTCCGGTAAATGCGCCTTTTTCATGGCCAAATAGTTCTGATTCAATCAGATCTTTAGGAATTGCGGCCATATTCAGAGCGATAAAAGGTTGTTCATGGCGTGGGCTGTGTTTATGTAAAGCCCGGGCGACCAGTTCCTTGCCTGTACCAGACTGCCCGTTAATCAGTACGCTGATGCTGGAGCGGGCCAGTCTGCCAATGGCTCTGAATACTTCCTGCATGGCAGGAGCTTCGCCGATAATTTCCGGTGTAATATCCGGTGTGCCTGGTTTTTGTTTGGGCTGGCGCGCTTTGGCGTGTTCCAGTGCTCTGCTGATTAGCGCAACGGCATCGTTAACATCGAAAGGTTTGGGAAGATACTCGAAAGCGCCGCGTTTAAAGGCATTGACTGCGCTGTCCAGATCAGAGTGGGCTGTCATGATAATGACCGGTAACTCCGGCGCCAGCTCCTGTAACCGGCTGAGTAAGGCCATGCCATCTGTACCTGGCATTCTGATATCTGATACCACAACAGCGGGCTGCTCATATTGCAGGCGTTGCAGCATCAGATCGGCAGAAGCATAACTTTCACAATCAATATTGGCTCTTGATAACGCTTTTTCCAGAACCCAGCGGATGGAATTGTCGTCATCAATAATCCACACGGTATGACTCATAATTTCAATCCTCTGCTTCTGCATTTATAGGCAAATATAATGAAAACTCGGTATGTCCGGGCCAGCTGTCACAATCTATCCAGCCACCATGCTGATGAATCAGTGTCTGTGCTATTGAAAGACCTAACCCGGTTCCGCCAGCTTTGCCGCTGACCATGGGATAAAACAGAGTATCTTTTATTTCCGGAGGAATACCGGGGCCGTTATCTGTCACTTTTATCATGGCAACCAGTTTGTAGCGTTTACCATGCAAAGTATGCTGATACAGAATTCTGCTTTGCAGGCTGATCTGGCCGTTGGTTTGCTGCGCTTCGAGCAACGCTTGCTGGGCGTTTTGTACAATGTTCAGCAGCGCCTGTTCCAGTAAATCAGGGTCAAAGCGGAAATCCGGAATACTCGGGTCGTAATCACGCTGAAAACGCACCTGTGCCGGATTATCCATTTGTGCCAGTTGCCGAACCTGCTCTATCAGCTGGTGCAGGTTACTTAGTTTACGCTGTGGCGGCCGGTACGGGCCTAGTAACCGATCTACCAGGTTTCGCAGCCGGTCTGCCTGTGAAATAATCAGTTGGGTGTATTCTTTCTGCTCATCATTAAGAGACTCTTCCAGCAATTGGGCGGCACCTCTGAGGCCGCCAAGCGGGTTTTTTATTTCATGAGCCAGGCCCCGGATCAGTTCTCTTGCGGCCAGATGCTGATGTTGTTGCAGACTTTCGAGGCTGATTTTTCGTTGCTGATCAACCTGACGAATTTCCAGCAACAGGCTGTTGTCCGGTGATTCGGTGATAGTAACAGAAATATCGAGCAATAACGGGCGGCCATCGTACAGAATCATCTGTACGTCGCTGATACTGAACCCTTGTTTACTTTCCAGTGCATTGCGTAACTGGCCGGCACTGAGGCCACTATGCTGAAACAACTCAGGAAAAGCATGACCGGACAGGCGTTTTTCTCCGATACCCAGTACTGCACAGCAGGCTGTGTTGAAGTAACGGATAAGCAGGCTGGCATCCAGTACCATAACCGCAGTTGTCATTTGTTCTGCGATATAGGGCTCATATTGTTTTGGTTGTTTCTGGTCTTGTGTCACATGTCATACCTGTGTTGCACCAAAATGGTGCTTGACTGTTCAGTCTAAATCACAAAATCCGGAATTGCACTGATTACGCACCAAGACAGTGATTCTGTGGTATTCCTACAGTACCTTGCTTAGGCGATAAAACGTGTCTTCCATTCGTATTGCCTGGCATCAAAAGTTGCGTGGCTTGCCTTATAGAAATATTGCAATAAACTTGCCGTTTTTCCTGTTTTTGGCACTGGTTAAATTATTATTTAATCAGTAAGTTATTTTTGTAAGTTACAGATAAATAAAGGTAAAACTATAAATCAGTGCGCTTGAAACACTGTTTGATGCTGACAAAAAAGCCCACTGTTGTGGGCTTTCTTTTACTGGTTACGTACTTATACGCTGTAGTACAGTTCGAATTCCAGTGGATGTACAGCAATTGCCACTCTGCGGGCTTCTGCGCGTTTGATCTCAATATAAGCATCAATCGTTGCGTCAGTCATTACGCCGCCTTTGGTAAATACTGCACGGTTTTTATCCAGTTCATTCAGCGCTTCTTCCAGAGAGGTTGCAACCTGAGGAATATTTGCTGCTTCTTCAGCTGGTAAATCGTACAGATCTTTATCCACTGCATCGCCAGGATGGATTTTGTTC
>CAZXTH010000341.1:2616-3999 GCA_964643585.1 uncultured Pseudoalteromonadaceae bacterium | reverse complement strand
ATCATGTGGTACAAACCAGGTGCCCTGAGCGGCATTGGCTTCAACAAAACCGTTTTCGTATTCAAACGGGTCAAAGGGCTGTTGCCAGCTGCCATCCGGGTTGCGTGGCCGCATATAGCCGCTTTTTTTATCAAACTGATTACGGTAATTCAGGGCGCGCTTGCTGTAGGTCTGGTAATCGGTAGTTTTTCCCAGCGCTTTTGCCAGCTGAGCCAGTGTATGGTCCTGAAAACTGTATTCCAGCGTCTGGCCGGGGCCGCGACGGTGGCTGCCATAGCTGCTTTCGTCAGCCGGTAACGGGTAGGGAATATAACCACGTTCCAGATAATAGCGCATACCGCCGCCGGTGCTGCTGTAATGCTCGTAACCAGCTTGTGCCATTACGCCATCGATGCTGTGGTTTTTCTTCATCGCCTGGTAGGCCAGTTCGACATCAAAATCGCGCAGGCCTTTCTGGTAGTTTGATACCAGAAACGGCGTGGTGGGGGAGCCGGTCATTACCAGCGTATCCTGCCCGCCGGACGGGCCGCGCGGAATAAAACCGCTGTCTTGGTAATACTGCAGCAGGCTGTTGCCCATATCTGAGGCAATTTGCGGATAAGCCAGCGGCCACAGGGTAGCGATAGTCCATTGTGCACCCCAGAAGGAGTCGGAGTTATGCTGGTTAAACTTGGGCTGACCCTGTTCATTCAGCGGTAACTGGCCGGTACGGGTTTGCTGGCCGGAATTATCCGGGTACTGGCCGTTTACATCAGAAATGGCCCGTCGCCCCTGCAATGCATGCCATAAATCGGTATAAAAGCGGCGTTGTTGCTGTAAAGTGCCGCCTTTTACCTGAATATGTCTAAGCAGGGCATTCCATTCCTGCGAGGCTTCCTGCCGGACACGGGCAAAATTCCAGTGTGGCAGTTCGCTTTCCATATTCAGCCGGGCGTTTTCTGCCGAAACATAGGAGATCCCTACTTTCATCAGCGTAGGCGCTTGCTGCCCTTGTAATTGCACCACGACACCCGCGTTATCGCCGTTCACGCCCTGCACATTATAAAATTCCATATTGCCGCGCCAAGCATCCAGTTTGGCAATCGGCTGGTTAAAACGGGCATGAAAATATACTCTGACCGGCTTGGTGCGCCGCTCTGTACCCTGATTGGTAATAAAACCGGCCAGGCTGTGTTTGTCTTGCAACCAGGCTTCGGCATGGCCCAGCTGAGAAGGCCCCATCAGACCACCTAACTGAAACAATACCTGTTGTGGCTGATTTTTAGCGTAGTGGTACTGGTGAAAACCTACCCGTGAGGTGGCGGTCAGTGCAACATCCAGCTGATAACGTTGCAAGTGCAGCTGATGAAAACCAGGGCTGACCTGCTCGCCCTGATGCGAGAA
>CAZXTH010000341.1:0-2606 GCA_964643585.1 uncultured Pseudoalteromonadaceae bacterium | reverse complement strand
ATGCCGAGGCATAATCCTGTTTCAGTTCTGACAAGGGGATGGTGCAGGATAACGGCATGACGGACAAGCCGGCCAACTGCCATTCATGAATATGGTTAAAACCCTGCACTGTCTCGGAATTATAACGGTAACCACTGCCCCATTCGCCAACCTGCTCGGTATCCGGAAACAGGCTGACCATGCCAAAAGGCCGCGCGGCAGAGCTGAAGAAAAACCAGCGGCTGTTGACGGTATCAAGATAGGGATAGACCAGTTCTACCGGTTGCTGGCTTTCCGGTGCCGGGGTGGCCTGAATGCCGGTACTGAGCAACCCGCTGTTTAATAGCGCGGTAGCTACCAGCA
Organism: uncultured Pseudoalteromonadaceae bacterium; assembly: GCA_964643585.1. Classification (GTDB taxonomy): domain Bacteria; phylum Pseudomonadota; class Gammaproteobacteria; order Enterobacterales; family Alteromonadaceae; genus Alishewanella. The sequence goes on along the minus strand of CAZXTH010000341.1, from coordinate 2,264 downwards.
GCTGCCGGAGTTTACCAAAAGCGGTAGCAGGTAAGGTTGAGGCTGAACGGATTAACATAAACTATCCTGACTGGTTAAGGTAATGCCGCTCAGTTAAGGTTAAAGCATCCATCACCTTACTTACGCTAACACGCCGTAAACCCCTCCATGGGGGCTCGGTTCAGGCATCCATGCCTTCAACGGTTAGCTTAAAGTAGCTGATTCCTGCTTAAGTGAACGGTATTACAATTTAGGGTCCAAGTGATATATCTATAACAAATTGGCCTGTCCAGTTGCAAGTGTGGTTTGTCCGCTTTAATCGGAAAGTAGCAGCAAATACGCCTGTGTGACTTCGCTGATATGCGCTTGCATCGCGGCTTTGGCGCCGGTTGCGTCGCGCCGGCTCAGGCACTGATAAATTTTTTCATGTGCCACAATATTTGGTCCGGCGACCTGCTGTTGGATCTTTCTGGCAAATAACCGGCTCAGTTCAGAGCTTTCACGCAGCTGCCACAGCCATTCAATCATCGATTGCAGTGCACTGTTGCGGGTCGCAATGGCGATCAGCTGGTGGAATTTGCCATCAAAAGCCTCGGCTTCTGCGCTTTTTTGCGCTTCCACCAGTAGTGCCATTTGTTGCAAGTAACCTTTTAGTTTCAGCAGTTCTTCGTTGCTGATCCGCTCTGCTGCCAGCGCGGCGGCATCGCCTTCCAGCATCAGCCGGGCTTCCATAATTTCCAGCGGGCCGGGAGCATCATCAGCCACAATCGAGCTTTTCAGGCCACCGCTTTTACCGGCTGCTTTCTGTACGTAAACGCCTGAACCCGGGCGTATTTCTACCAAACCGGATACTTCCAGTGCAATCAGCGCTTCACGTACTGTCTGGCGGCTGACGTCATAACTCTGGGCTAAATCACGCTCTGCCGGTAAGCGGGCACCGGTACGCAGTTCTCCTGAACTGATGCGGTCAGCCAATTTACCAGCAATTTGCAGGTAAAGCCTTGAGCTGCCGGTGTTTTGCCATTCGTTATTGGGTTTGGATGAAATCTGAACAGTTGCTGTCATGTGGCTCTTTTAAAATTTTTTTGGACTGACCAATTATTTACTATTGAAAATTGGCCTGTCCAGATGTTAGTGTCTGTAAATCGGCCTGACCAATTTAGTCTGTTGGCTGCCACTATTCAAGTTTTTGTGGCTTATAAAGCGAGATATTGCCTGAACGCATGTTGCTTAAGCAGGAATCAGCTTGCTCTAAGCGAACCGAAGAAGGCTGGATGGGCTGACAAATTCGTCAGGAACGAATTTGAACAGCTCCGCTGGCCCGAAGGGAGAACTTCATGGATGAAGTTCATAACCCGAGCCTACAGGGATGTATATACGGCGTGTTCGTGTGAGCAAGGTGATGGATGCGGCGGGTTTTAGTTTAATCAGTGTTGAGGAAAAATATGAAAATCATTGATGCCAAAGTCATTGTCACCTGTCCGGGCAGAAACTTTGTGACGGTAAAAATCACTACAGATCAAGGCTTGTACGGCATTGGTGATGCCACCCTCAATGGCCGCGAACTGGCTGTGGTCAGCTATCTGCAGGATCACCTGATTCCTTGTCTTATTGGCCGCGATGCCAGCCGGATTGAGGACATCTGGCAATTTTTCTACCGTGGGGCTTACTGGCGCCGTGGTCCGGTCGGCATGACGGCGATTGCCGCTATCGACGTAGCATTATGGGATATTAAAGCCAAAGCTGCCGGTATGCCGCTGTATCAATTGCTGGGTGGCCGCAGCCGTGACGGTGTAATGGTGTATGGCCATGCCAATGGCCGTGATATTGCCGAAACAACAGACGAAGTCGGTAAATATATCGATCTGGGCTATAAAGCCATTCGCGCCCAGACCGGGGTGCCGGGGCTAAGTAGCACCTATGGCGTGTCAAAAGACAAAATGTACTACGAACCGGCTGATAACGATCTGCCGAGTGAAAACCTGTGGTCTACCAGCAAATACCTTAACAGCGTACCAAAACTGTTTGAAACACTGCGTAATACCTATGGTTACGACCATCACCTGCTGCACGATACCCATCACCGTTTAACACCGATTGAAGCGGCGCAGCTGGGTAAATCGCTGGAACCGTACAAACTGTTCTGGCTGGAAGATGCCGTACCGGCAGAATTACAGGAAGGTTTCCGGCTGTTCCGTCAGCACACTACCACTCCGATTGCGGTCGGTGAAGTGTTTGCCTCTATCCATGATTGTCACCAGCTGATCAGCGAGCAACTGATTGAC
>CAZXTH010000340.1:0-4018 GCA_964643585.1 uncultured Pseudoalteromonadaceae bacterium | reverse complement strand
CAAAGGCTTACCGGCATTCTGGCAGGCCAGCATTACACTGGATATTTACTTTGATCCGCAGATTATCCAAATCAGCGATAAGCCGGTAAAACAAAGTGGTGAAAGTGATAATGCCTTTAACCAGCGGTTTCTGGATTGGCAGACAGAGCTTGGTTTTATCAATTTTAACCGCCTGATTCTGGAAAGTCTGAAAAAAGCTATTCCGGAAGGTGCGCAGCATCAGCGGGATTTACAACGGATGGTTACTTCCGGTGAGCGTTTTGCCTTACGGGATATGGTAGCTAAAGACCCGTCTTTGATTGGTAAAACCCTGACCCTAAATTTGCTGACTGACGCTAATGTCGATGTATGGCTGAAAGGCAATATCGACCGTAGCCTGCCGGATCAACAGCAGCAACTGAGTGCAAGGGTTCGCCAGTGGGCAGATCAACTGGCTGAGCAGGGGGTTATTCAAAACCGTTTCAGCTTTGCTTTGTTCATGAACCCTGATTCGCGCAGCTCGCTGGCTTCTGCCGGTTTGGCAGGGGCGTTTGTCGGCTCACTGTTTATGATGCTGGTGGTGATTATTCTGGCTGTACCAATGGGGGTTGCTGCTGCCATTTATCTGGAAGAGTTTGCACCTAAAAACAAACTGACCGATCTGGTAGAAGTAAACATCAATAACCTGGCAGCGGTACCTTCGGTGGTGTTTGGTTTGCTGGGTGCTTCAGTGTTTATTGGCTGGTTTAACCTGCCAATGTCTGCACCGATTGTTGGTGGCCTGGTGTTATCACTGATGACATTGCCGACAGTAATTATTGCAACCCGTTCTACCCTGAAAGCGATTCCATCGTCTATCCGTCAGGCGGCGTTGGGTCTTGGTGCATCACGGATGCAGGCCATCTTTCACCATGTATTGCCGCTGGCGATTCCCGGTATTCTGACCGGTGCTATTCTCGGGGTGGCACAAGCTCTGGGTGAAACCGCGCCATTACTGTTGATTGGTATGAAATCGTTTGTAGCTTCAGTACCTTCAACGCCTTTTGAACAGTCCACCGCACTGCCGGTTCAGATTTTCCTGTGGCAGGGCAACGAACTGCGTAACTTCTTTGAAGCCCGCACCTCTGCAGCCATCATTGTTCTGCTGTTTATGATGATGTCACTGAATGCTCTGGCAATCTGGCTGCGTAAGAAATATGAGAAACGGTGGTAACCCTATGAACATCAGTAATCAGACAGCTAAGCTGGAACAGACAGGATTGAATGCGGCGGATGTAATGATGAACGAAACGATAACAAGCAGCGAAATGATGAACAGTGCAGCCAAAGTCAAAATGACGGCTCGTGATGTAAAAGTGTATTACGGCCAGAATGAAGCCCTACATGGCATCGGTATGGATGTGATGGAAAACGAAGTTATTTCATTTATCGGCCCTTCGGGATGTGGTAAGTCGACTTTCCTGCGGTGTTTGAACCGGATGAACGATACCATCGATATTTGCCGTGTGACCGGTAAGATTGAAATGGACGGACGCGATATTTATGACCCGTCACTGGACGTGGTACAGCTGCGTGCCCAGATTGGCATGGTGTTCCAGAAACCAAACCCATTCCCTAAATCGATTTATGAAAATATTGCCTATGGTCCGCGTTTGCATGGCCTGGCTGATCGTAAAGCGGAGCTTGATGACATTGTTGAGTCCAGCTTACGCCGTGCCGGTTTATGGAATGAAGTAAAAGACCGTTTGCATCAGCCAGGGACCGGATTATCCGGTGGTCAGCAACAGCGCTTGTGTATTGCCCGTACCATTGCGGTTAGCCCGGAAGTCATTCTGATGGATGAACCGTGCTCTGCACTGGACCCGATTGCTACATCAATTATTGAAGAGCTGATCGACGAACTGAAACAAAACTTCACTATCGTCATTGTCACGCACAACATGCAGCAGGCTGCGCGGGTCTCAGACCGGACAGCCTTCTTCCATCTGGGCGATTTGATTGAGATTGGCCCGACGAATGAGCTGTTTACCAACCCGAAAAATAAACGCACCGAAGATTATATTACCGGCCGTTATGGTTAAGGCTTACCGGTATCGTCAGTTAACAGAATTGATAAGGGAAATATAATGCCAAACAGTAAGATCAGCGGCCACTATTCGCAGGCCTATGATGCGGAGCTACAGCAGGTAGCAGACCGGTTGCTGCAAATGAGCAATCTGGTACAGCAACAACTGACGGATGCACTGAAAGCGTTTGTCAGTGGCGATTTGTCACTGGCTCAGCAAGTTGTTGAGACAGACCGGACCGTTAACAGCTTTGAAGTGGATATTGATGAACAATGTCTGGAGATTCTGGTACGGCGCCAACCAGCCGCTACTGACCTGCGGCTGATACTGGCAGTGCTGAAAAGCATTAACGATGTTGAACGGATTGGTGATCAGGCTGAGCATATTGCCCGCCAGTTGCTGAATGAAACCGAAAGCGAGCGCCCTAATCAGCTGCAGCTGGATGATATTAACGATATGGGGCAGCGGGTTGTGACTATGCTGCAACAATCGCTGGAGTCATTCCGTAATATGGATGCTGAGGAAGCATTTTCAGTGCTGCGACAGGATAAAGCTATTGATAGCGATTACGGCCGCATTTTACGCCATAACCTGACCTATATGCTGGAAGACCCAAGGCAGATAAGCCGTAGCCTGCAAATTACCTGGGTTGCCAGAGCACTGGAACGGATTGGAGACCATGCCCGTAATATTTGTCAGTACAGTATCTTTCTGGCAAAAGGGCGTAACGTGACTCACCTCAGTGATGAAGAATTACAGAAGATTGTAGATAAGCCACAAAATTAATTGTTTTAGTGGTTTCCCGGAAAATCCTGCATATTTAGCTGATATGCAGGATTTTTTATTTTCAGAATCATCACCAAACGTCAACAGACTCTAAGTAGGTATGCCTTTGGGGGGGGGGACATTTTGCCGCATTGTCGTGCTTACCCCGTGCTTTTATGATCTTCAGCATCTGTTATCTGTTCTGGCCTGCGCAGGCAGCCTGATGCTGTAAGGTTTCTCCCAATGAAAGAACAAAAATGCTCTGCTATTTTCATTATTCTGGGTTGTTCTGCCAGCCTGTCTTATGCACAAACTCTACCAATGCCGGTTCAGGCAGAGGCTGATACGCTGGAGCGCATTAGCGTAACCGGTTCGCGTATTCAGCGGCTGGAGGCCGAGAGCACAGCACCGGTGCAGGTGTTTACTGCTGCTGATATTGAGCAGTCTGGTGTGACATCGGTCGAGCTGTTATTACAGCGGATGTCTGCTTCAGCCGGTTTCGCCGGTAATCAGACCAATGCTTACTGGAATTCGGCAGGTTATGGCACAACGCAGGTGAACCTGCGGGGTATTGGCAGCAACCGTACACTGGTACTGCTAAATGGCCGCCGGGTTGTTAATGGCGGCAGTGGAGCCAATAGTTCTGTCGATTTAAATATGATTCCGCTGGAGGCGATAGAGCGGATTGAGGTACTAAAAGATGGCGCCTCAGCTATTTATGGTGCCGATGCGGTTGCGGGGGTGGTTAATATTATTACCCGCGCCCGTTACGATGGTTTTGCTGTAGAGGCCCGCTTGAGTGCCACTGATAGCCTGGATGCTAAAGAAAGAAGTTTCAATGCTATTTGGGGGATCAGTAATGACCGGAGCCGGATTGTCACCACACTGGGTTACCGCACCAGTGATCCGCTGAGCATGTCGAAACAGGCTGGTTGCGCGCTGGCAGAGGTAACGAAGGGAGAATTAAGCTGTGTTGGCAGCTCCAGCACTCAGGCCGGGCGGGCAACCATTCTTAGTGGAACGAATGCAGGACAACGGATCAATTTTACTGATGTTCAGGGTGGAATAGCGTCATACGAACAGTACGATGCGGTTAAACATAATTTTGATTATTTTCAGCAGCTGAATTCAGTTAACCCGGTCACAAACTGGAATCTGGCAACCTTTGCTGAGCTGGAGCTGAGTGAAACCGTCAGTTTGTTTACTGA
>CAZXTH010000339.1:0-4022 GCA_964643585.1 uncultured Pseudoalteromonadaceae bacterium | reverse complement strand
ACTCCGGGGAGCACTATTCGTTATACAACAAATAATACTGCAGTAACGGCAAGTTCAGCAGTTTACAGTATGCCTATCCGGTTAACTCAGAATACAAATTTAAGGGCGCGGGCGTTTAAAGCTGGTATGACAGACAGCGCTGAACAGATTGCTAGTTTTACAATATTGCAGCCAGCAGCTCTGCCACTTATTAGCCCGGCAGGTGGAACTCATACAGGGAATGTCAATGTCAGCTTAAGCACTGCCACAGCTGGTGCAACACTGCGTTATACCACTAATAATACGGCAGTGACAACGAGCTCGCCTGTGTATAGCGGGCCTTTAGCATTAACTGCAAATACCACCGTTAGGGTAAAAGCATTTAAAAGCGGTATGTCCGCCAGCGATGAACGTATAGCCACATTTGCAGTAAAACCTTATCTTCCTGCTGCCAGCCCTAATGGTGGCACTTTTACTGGTTCGGTACCGATAACATTATCTTCGGCTACCAGTGGTACAACATTACGTTACACCACTAATAATACAGCCGTGACCACCAGTTCTGCTGTTTACAGTGGGGCGTTATCTCTGGGAGCTAATACTGTTCTGCGAGTCAAGGCATATAAAACCGGAATGACAGATAGCGATGAATTAACCGCTACATTTACACTAAAACCGCATATTCCAATAATCAGCCCAAATGGTGGCACTTTTACTGGTTCAGTATCGGTAACGTTATCTTCTGCTACCAATGGTACCTCTTTGCGTTATACCACAAACAATACTGCGGTTACGGCCACGTCAGCTATTTATAGTGGCTCGCTGGCTCTTACAGGCAATACTACCCTAAGGGTCCGGGCATTTCGTGCTGACATGGCTCAGAGCGATGAGCGGCAAGCAGAATTCACCGTATATGCTGCGGATAATGGTGGGGTTACCTATATCCATACTGATGTTTTAGGCTCAGTAATTGCAGAAACAGACGAAACAGGACGGTTTAAACGCAAAACAGATTACAAGCCGTTTGGCAGTAAGGAGAATAAATAAGATGTCGGTTATTACTATAGCCAAACGGCTGTCTTTGGTTGGTATTGTAGCTTCAATATTTACTATAAATGTGATTGCAGATGACCTCTCGTTACTTGATTTAACCTTTACCCAAACCTATGCCAATAGCGCAATGCAGGCTACCGAGCTGCCGGGAGAAAGTATCAGCCTGCTTGACCGAAGGGTAGACTGGGATGTATCCGATATTGTACTTGAAGGAAACGGGCCATTGATAGAAGTCTCCAGGCGCAATGTTGTCAAGGGGTATGGTTGGTATGACCAATGGCGCAGGGAATTATATAACTGGGAGCTTAGTATTCCCAAAATTGAAGTACATTCGTGGGGGTTTAATGAAGATGATGGAAAACCCAATATACTGACCTCTTGTGACGGCAAACAAGGTAGATTAAAAAACCTTGTTATCAAAATAAATGGCGCTGGTGATTTTCGTACAATAGCAAAGCATACAGAAATTTCTTATCCTGCGAATACATCTTTACATTTTAATAATAATTGGCTGTTAAAATGCGGACAGAGTTTTTCAACCCGTTCGCGGAGAGTGGATAGCCAAGGCGTTGAATTACCTGCATCTGCATCAGGAATGGTTCTGCAATCACCACAAGGCGACACCTATTATTTTGCTTATTCTGCAACAGAGAATTTAGTTTTACCTCCTCGCCCGATTAAAAGTCCAGAATCTATATACTGGTATGAGTGGAGTCGCCTGACACAGAAAATTTCAAGTTATTATGTTACAGATATTGAAGATCGTTTCGGTAATTATGTTACCTATCACTACGAGCGTCGCCCTGATAATAACGACGGCACAGTACTAAGGGTACAGAGAGTAACCGCCAGCGACGGCCGGGAAGTTAACTTTGAATACCAAGTTGATAACCATGGACAAACCGGAGCAGCGGGTAGTGGCCGACATTTAAAGCGCGTTACTGCGGGTAGTCAAAGCGTAGATTATACTTACGCTACAGGCGATAAAGGGCAGCCAGTCCTCCATAAAGTATCTTATCCTGGGCAATTAAGCTGGGAGTATAGTTATTACCCTTTTAATAATCTGGATATGTTAAAGCAGGTTAAAACTCCCTGGGGATCATCAGTTAACTATGAATATGCCACGCTAGAAAACCCGCCAAATGCTTGCCGTGATCTTAATGCAGGTGCGGCACCAGCGGTTAAAAGCCGGGTAGTACAGACAGGGCTTGGTCAGTTTAACTATCAGTATCGTTCATTTAATAGTAGCATTGGTTCTCAGGCAACTTGGGTGACAGAAGTTACTGAACCTGATGCTAAAAAACAGTTCTATCATGCCTGTTATAATAGCTGGAATACCGAACCAAATAATCCTGATAGAGCAAAGCAGCTTAGCTTGCTTCGTCAGCAGATATATGGCGGCGCTAATAAAAATATTTTGCAGCTCTCAATAGATACAGAATGGGGAACTGCTGAGTACAATGGTACAGTGCTTCGTCAGCGCCAAGGAGACGAATTCCGTTCAGCTTTACGCTTATTTAAAGCTAAAGAAACTGTTATACAAAATGGTGATATTCATACAACGCAATACAGTGACTTTGATGAATTAGGGTTAAGTCGCACTATTCATAAATTCAGTAACCTTGGGTATGGTAATCGTTATCAGCGGCACCGCTATTATCATGATACTGCGCATTGGCTACTCAGTTTGCCAACCACAACGGCATTATCTGACAATGGCAGTAATTGGACGACAGTCAGCGAGCAAACGTACTATGCCAGCAGCCATACGTATAAATCTCTGCCGTATCAGTTTTATCGGTTTGGAATACTACAAAGCACTAACAACAGCTACCATAATGATGGTTATTTAAAACTTAAAACATTTAATCTTGAAAACCGTTGGGTGGAGTACAGCAATTATAAGCGTGGTAAGCCACAGCTAGAAAAGCATCCCCAGCGTTATGCCTCAGGCTGTAATAATCCGGATAGCTGTTTTATCAGTGCCAGCAGAGTTATAAATAATGATGGCAGCACTACCCGTATCACAGACTTTAATGGCCGCCGAACCGACTACCAATATGATAATTTATTGCGTGTTACCCGTATAACGCCGGCAGATACGCGTTGGGCGCCCACAGTAATCACTTATCCACTTGAGGGTGGCCGTTTAACGCAGCAGATTAGCCGGGGTAATTACCGCAAAAAAATCAATTATGACGGGTTGCTCAGACCTGTGCTCACTCAGGAGTGGGATGCTACTTCGTCCTCAGCTACAAGCCGTTATAATGTGCAACGCTTTAATGCCTATAACAAACCAGTATTTATGTCTTATGCCAGCACCAGTAGCACTGAAAGCAGTGGTACGGTGTTCGAATACGATGGCTTGCAGCGGTTAACCCGCCAGTACAGTAACGTCGATAATACCGGCAGTACCTATCGTTACCTGTATGGTAACCGGGTGCAAGCAGAAGATGCGCTGGGTAATGTCACTGAAACAACATATCTCGCTTATGGCAGCCCATCGCAGGAACTCCCTGTCAGCATTATGCAGCCAGAGGGCGTCACCACCACCTTAAGCTATAACTTATTTGATAATCTGACCACCATTACGCAAGGCGGTATTACTGAAAACCGTATTTATAATGCTCAGCAACGATTATGCCGTATTGTCCGGCCAGATGTGGGGCATACGTTATACAGTTATAATACTTTGGGACAGGTACAGTGGACAGCGGCAGGAGCATCAGGTGGTGCGGCTGCCTGTAATGAATCAGCTGTCACTGCTGCTCAGAAAATCACCCACAGTTATGATAATCTGGGCCAACTGAAAACCCTTAGCTATGGCGATAGCACACCTTTAAAAGCTTACAGCTACGATAATCAAGGCAATTTGTTACAGTTAAGCGCAGGTAATAGTGTATGGGATTATCAGTACAATAGTGCTCACCTGATGGATAGTGAAATCCTGACTGTAGATAACATTAGCCGGATAATTGAGTGGCAGTATG
>CAZXTH010000338.1:2762-4024 GCA_964643585.1 uncultured Pseudoalteromonadaceae bacterium | reverse complement strand
AAACCAGCCAGGTTTCGTTACCGTCCCATACATGCGAGATGGAACGCATCAGGTGGTCATGTTCAGCATCACTGTTAAACCAGGGATACAAGATACCTACACCAAGGTCGAAACCATCGAGAATGACATACATCAGGATGGCAAAACCGAGTAACAGGAAGTAAAACAGGCTTAATGACAGTTGCAGTTCCATTACTGGTTTCCTTCTTTGTTGGCGGTTCCCAGCTGTTTAGTCCAGGCTACGGCATAACCGGAGGCTTTAACGCCAATTAACTGCTGTGACAGGCTTTCCAGCGATGGTGGGCCTTTTTTAATCAGCTTGCGCATAAAATACAGGTACACCATAAACAGTAATCCGTAGGTAGCGATAAACAGTGATAGTGAAAACAATACCCGCTCCGGTGGCAACGGACTGACAACATCTATGGTGCGTACCAACCCCTGGACCAGCCAGGGCTGGCGGCCTACTTCTACGACGTACCATCCTGCCAGCACGGCAATGACGCCGCTGGGGGCCATCCAGCTGCAGAGTGTCAGAAACCAGCGGCTCTGATACAAGGTTTTGCGGTAACGCAACCAGGCACCAACCAAGCTAATCAGGATCATCAGTGAGCCAATCCCCACCATCACCCTGAATGAATAGAACACCACACTAACGTTAGGGCGCTCATCTGCCGGTACCGATTTGAGGCCGGTAAGCTCTCCGTCAGGATCATGTGTCAGTATCAGACTGGCCAGTTTGGGAATACCAATTTCAAAATGGTTTTTTTCTGCGGTTTTGTCTGGTATTGCAAACAGCAATAAAGGGACGCCACTCTCTTTTTCAGGCCATATACCTTCTATGGCAGCGAGTTTAACCGGCTGGTGTTCTTTTACATTCAGGCCGTGCAAATCGCCGACAAAAGCCTGTAACGGTGTTAATACGAGAGCAATCCATAACGTCATAGATAATGCTTTGCGGGCAAAAGCCTGTTCGCGGTTATGCTTCAGGTACCAGGCGCTGGTTGCCATAACGACAAAGGTTGCCGTAATCAGAGCGGCCAGCAGCATATGAACAAAACGGTAGGGCATTGAAGGGTTAAAGATCACTTCAAACCAACTGCTGACATGAAATACGCCATCTGTCAGCACATAACCTGCCGGTGTATGCATCCAGGAATTGGCAGCGATAATCCAGAAAGCGGAAATCCAGGTGCCTATGGCAACGACCACGGTAGACATAAAATGCAGCTTGGGGCCGACTCTCTGCCAGCCAAACAGCA
>CAZXTH010000338.1:0-2749 GCA_964643585.1 uncultured Pseudoalteromonadaceae bacterium | reverse complement strand
TCACGCCAAGAAATCCCGCTTCAAGGAAAAAAGCCGTGAGTACTTCATATGCCATCAGCGGCCCGAGTACTGCTCCGGTAATACGGGAGAACTCTGAGAAGTTTGTGCCGAACTCGTACGATAGTACAATGCCGGAAACCACCCCCATACCAAAGGTAATAGCAAAAGGCTTTATCCAGAATTTCGCCAGCTGCAGATACAGCGGGTTACCGGTTTTCAGCCACAAACCTTCCCAGATGGCAATAAGCGTTGCCAGGCCAATCGTTACCGATGGGAAAATAATGTGGAAGCTGACGGTAAAGGCAAACTGCAACCGTGAGAGTAACGCTGCATCCAGTTCCATGTTTAGTCTCTCCGCTGTTTCCACTGCTGCCACAACTGCGGCGCCAGTGCAACCAGTACGATCAGGAGCAGTGTAACTGCTTCGGCTAACAACATATTCAGATTCATCAAAAACACCTCTGCGATATAACCTGAACCAGCTAAAGCAAAATGCTTACCACTTTGTGGGTAATTTTTAGTTATTGAATTTAATATATTTTATTTCCAGTTTGCAGTGTGTGTAAACATGGTTTACGATCTTAAATAAATCAAACTGTAAACGAGGTTTACATGTCTTTGCCGTTGCTGTTCGATATGCAGATGTTGCTGACCAGTATCTGCGCCTTGCTATTGGCGGGCTGGTTGCTCTGGCAGGGGCAGCGTCAGCCGGCAATGCCACCTTTGGCTGGTTTTGCAGTAATGATGGCGTTGTGGTGTGCCGGGCATATTGTTGTAGTACAACAATGGGGAGCGACAGGGGCGGCTTTGGTATTGGCAAACCCATTGATGCCAATGTGTTTTCTGCATTTTGCCGTGCGTTTTGTTAATTATGGTGCTGCTGCAAATAATACTCTGCGGCGTTTGGAATGGTACTTGCCGTGGCTTTATAGCCTGACGGTGCTGGTGATTGTTATCAGTTGGTGGTATCACGGCGGTCAGGCGGCCAGCAGCGGAGTATTTGATAGCTTTTTTGTTTTTCATGGTGTTGGCTGGCTGAATCTTATTTATACAGTATTACTGGGGATTGCTGCTCATGCTGTGCTGGTTTTTGGCTGGCTGAAGCATAGCGGTAATAAACGCCGTTCTATTGTCGCTGTTTTTATTGCCGGAGCCTGGGGGCTACTGCTGGCGACCAGTTTTGTTTTTCCGTCGCTGGGTTTTGACTGGTATCCGTATCCGATGTTGTTGCTGCCAAGTTATGTGTTGTTATTGGTATATGGTGTCGTGCGTTATCAGGTACTTGAAATCAATGCCTTTGCTAACAAAGCCCTGTTATGGCTAACGATGATGCTGGTGGTTCTGGGGCTTATGGCATTGGTCAGCGCCTTGCTGGGCCAATTCGGCTTAAGGGCATTGGCGGAGGTTCCTTCATGGCAACTGTGGTTGTACTCCATGCTGGTGCTGTTGCTGTCAGCTGCCTGCTACCGGCCTGTTGCATCAGTGGCAAGGCGGCTGATCTATCCCGGCGTTCAACTGACAGAACAACTGCTGGAACTCTGGCGGCAACGGCTGGCCCAGACCAAAAGCTGGCCGGAGCTGGCTATAACGTCTTCCGGGCTGATCTCACAACAATTGGGGCAGGCTGTCAGAATTGACTTACAGCAATATCGTCACCGGGAAACGGCATTACTGCAGATTTCCTGCTATCAGCAACATGACCGCTGGCAGTTTGCTTTAGTGGGGTGGGAAGATATTACGCCGGGGTATCGTTTGCTGGGAGATGTCTTTGGTGCATTACTGGTCAGCCAGTGCGGTATTCTGGAACAGTCACTGAAACTGGCAGAAGAAGAGCGTAAACGGCTGGATCAGCAACATCTGGTTGAACTTGGCGCACTGTCAGCAGCGATGGCCCATGAGTTACGTAACCCTTTGAATATTATTGCAATGGCATCTGCAGGTTGTGATCAGGATACCCGGCAGCATATTCGTACCCAGTTGCAAAGGGCAGACCGGCTGATAGCTGATTTACTCAGCTATTCCGGCCAGTTGCAGTTGCAGTACAGCCATTTCAGCCTGTTATTGTTATTGCAAAGTGTGGTAAAGCAGCAAGACTGGCATGGCGTTGCCTGCGAACTGGATGTTGCCACAGAAGTAACATTGCATGCCGATATGTACCGGGTGCAACAGGTACTGGTTAATCTGTTGGATAATGCGTTGGCATTCTGTCGTAACCAGCCACAGGCAGCTATCCGTACAGAGGCTTTTTGCCTGAACGGGCAACTGATTATCCGTATTCATAATAATGGCCCGGCAATACCGGAAGCTCAGCTACCGTTACTGTTTCAGCCTTTTGTCAGCAAACGCAGCGGTGGCAGCGGGCTTGGGCTGGCGATAGTACGGCGTATTATGCAGGCTCATCAGGGGCTGGTTCATCACCGAACAGATTTAGGCTGGCCGGTCAGTTTTGAATTATGTTTTCCGCAGGAAAAACAGGAGTAAGTTATGCAGAGTGCGTCAATTCTGATTGTGGATGATGAACCGGCATTCAGGCAACTGGCTGGCAGTTGGTTGCAACAAAGTGGCTATCATGTCAGTTCTGCAGCCGATCTTACCGGAGCCAGAGAACAATTAAGGCAGCATGATGCCGACCTGATTCTGCTGGATTTATCGTTACCTCCGGAATTTGATCCCTCCCATACATTAAAAGCGATACCAGAGTTCAGCAACCGGCCTGTCATAGTGCTCACCGGCCATGCAGAGCGGCAAC
>CAZXTH010000337.1:0-4030 GCA_964643585.1 uncultured Pseudoalteromonadaceae bacterium | reverse complement strand
AAGCTACATAAACTCAGTGAATTTGACAGTAAACTGATTGCCTGGCTGGTAGAAAACCATCTGTTGATGTCAGTTACAGCTCAACGCAGAGATATTCATGACCCGCAGGTTGTAAATGAATTTGCAGAAAAGGTCCGGGACGAAACCCGGCTGAATTATCTGTACTGCCTGACGCTGGCAGATATCCGGGCTACCAATGACAATCTCTGGAACGACTGGAAAGGTTCTCTGTTACGGGAATTATTTCTGGCAACCCAGAAAGCATTCCGGCGTGGACTGGAAAAGCCAATGGATCTAAGGGATCTTATCCGGGAAAACCAGAGTGAAGCTCTTCCTTTACTGCTGAAGCAAAACTTCAGTGAATCAGAAATACAGTTACTGTGGAGCAGAATAAAAGCAGATTACTTTGCCCGCTACAGCCCTAAACAAATCACCTGGCACTGTGAGCATATTCTGCGGCATAAAGATTTGCATGAGCCGTTGGTGTTAATCAGCAAAACCCCTATCCGTGGCGGAACCCAGGTATTTGTTTATACCCAGGACCAACCTAACTTATTTGCCCGGCTGGTTTCTGCGCTGGACAGTAAAAAGGTCAATATATTCGATGCTCAGATCATGACCAGCAAAGATGGCTATGCAATGGATACTTTTGTTATTCTGGAACAGAATGGCGAAGCCGTAACATCTCCTTCCCGTCTCAACAGCATCAAACGGGCGCTAGAATTATATATTATTGGTAAACCCGACCTGAATCGGCAGAAATCCCGTTTGTCACGACAGATGAGGCAATTCAATATTCCGCCTAAAGTTGTGTTTTTACCGGGAAACACCAAACAGCGCACCATGATGGAAATTGCTGCACTGGATACCCCAGGCTTGCTGGCCAAGATAGGTGAAGTTTTCCAGCAATGCGAAGTGAATATTCATGCCGCAAAAATCACCACTATTGGTGAACGGGCAGAAGACTTTTTTATGCTCTCGAATAATCAGGATGAAGCCCTGACATCAGAGCAACAAAGCTTGCTAAAACGAGCACTGATTGAAAAGATTTCAGAAGAAACAGAAGGTTAAACAGAAAACTATGTCTGATTTAAAAAATATTATAGAACAGGCTTTCGAGCAACGTGCCGACATCACTCCAGCTACTGTCAGCGATGATATCCGCCGGGCAGTTAATGAAGCGATAGCCCTGCTGGACAGCGGCCAGGCCCGGGTAGCAGAAAAACTGTCGGGTGAATGGGTAGTACATCAGTGGCTGAAAAAAGCCGTGTTACTGTCTTTCAGAATTAATGACAATGTTGTTATGGATGGTGCAGAAAACCGTTTCTATGACAAAGTACCAATGAAATATGCCGGTTACGATGCTGCCCGCTTTGCTGCAGAAGGCGTACGGGTAGTTCCACCGGCCGCCGTGCGTAAAGGCAGCTATATAGCCAAAAACGTTGTGCTGATGCCTTCATACGTAAATATCGGCGCTTATGTTGGCGAAGGTACTATGGTTGATACCTGGGCAACTGTCGGTTCCTGTGCACAGATCGGTAAAAATGTTCACTTGTCCGGTGGCGTAGGTATTGGCGGTGTGCTTGAACCCTTACAGGCTAACCCGACGATTATTGAAGACAACTGCTTTATTGGTGCCCGTTCAGAAGTCGTAGAAGGCGTGATTGTGGAAGAAGGTGCGGTACTGTCGATGGGCGTTTATATCAGCCAGAGCACCCGGATTTATGACCGCGAAACCGGCGAAATCACCTATGGCCGTGTTCCGGCAGGCGCCGTTGTGGTTCCGGGTAGTATTCCTGCTAAAGATGGTAGCCACAGCCTGTATGCAGCAATCATTGTCAAAAAAGTAGACGCTCAAACCAGAGCAAAAGTTGGCATCAACGCCCTGCTTCGCAGTATCGATTAAACACCACTGATACGAGGCGGGTTAATGCTGCTCCGCCTCATACTGATGCAGGTAGTGATAATACACTTCTGCATCTTCCTGCTGATATTGCGGCATACTCTGCCAGAGCTTCTCTGCCAATTGGGGATGAGCTTCGTAAAATGCATAACTGAATACCAGAAAACCAGCACTCTGAGCCAGAGGCGGATAAATAACCTTTAGATCGTGCTGATATAAAGCAGGATCTTCCCCTCGAATACCATTCACCAGGCAAAGCGCCAGCGTTGCATGCACCCGCCCGGAAGCTGTCAGCCGGTAAGCACTTTCCTGAGAGTCAGCAAATACAATGGTCATATTTTCAGGCAACCCGAGATGCACATACCCTCTTGGTCGGGCAACAACCAACCCATCAGCAGACTGGTCCTCATCAGCATCTTTACGGCGAACCAGACAGTTACCATGTTTACTGACTGCCCGTTCATAATCAACCTGATGATCTGCCAGTCGCGGATAAACCCCCAGCGTGTCACGGTCAGGATGATAACCTGCAACAATTGCATCTGTTTCAGAATGTTGCAACCGGCTCTGACACCTTAACCATGGGTAACGCTCCGGTACCAGCACCAAACCGGGAATACGTCTTATAATTCGTTGCAGGTGTTCAACCGTTGCGCCAGGGCGTTCAGGAATATGTTGGCCATCTTCGGCATAATATGGAAGTAATTGCTTATCTTCATAACAAAACCGCAGCCGGACCTCCTCGGTCACTGCGGTTTCTGCTAGGGCAATCTCACTGCTGAGGAAGCAGCTGAAGAACACAGCTGCAATGTATCTGCAGGTTACAAATCCTGTCTTGTATTGTGCCATACCTGGCTCCGGAAATTATCAGCAAGCTCCTTTGCCGACACGGTAAAGCCTGACTATCAGGCCATCAAAACCAAAACCAGCCAGCCAATCAGAGCACCTGCGCCCAGAATGACATACTCCAGCCTCTTTTCAAACTGCTGCTCACCTGCTGCTGCAGGCACAGCAATAGCAGAAATCAGAAAAGTCAGTGCAAAAATCAGTAATAAGGCCGTTGCCGCAAATATAATACCCGAACTTATCATCTTATCCTCGTTATCAGAATTATGTCAGGTTACAAGTAAAGCTATTCTAACACGAAAAATCCCGTACTAAAGCTATTACTCAGCATAAAAATCATGCACTTCAGGGCATATTTTTAGAGCGTGTTGACTTTTCCATCCCAACATATTCTGTTACCAAATTAAGCAACATCCTATCCGGGTAGCACAGTATACTGAAACACTGGTTATCCAATGCGAACTTCAGACAGTTATGCACTATTTCTTCCGAGGGCTAACGCTCATTCGTACCAAAGGGCTGAAGCGCTTTGTTATTGTACCGTTGATGATTAATCTGCTGTTATTTAGCATGGCATTTTATCTGATGCTCCGGCAGGTACGAACATGGATTGACGCTATACAGCAGACACTCCCACAGTGGTTGCACTGGCTGGAATACCTGCTGATCCCGCTGGGGATTATTTCCATTATCCTTGGTCTGGCATTCAGTTTTACTATGGTCGCAAACTGGATAGCGGCTCCTTTTAACGGCTTGCTGAGTGAAAAAACAGAAGCTCACCTGACAGGTAAAGTTGTAGATACCGGTAGTTTTATTAAAGATATTCCTCGTTTAATGGGGCGGGAATGGCAGAAAATCTGTTATGCCGTACCAAGGCTGATTATTTTTCTGATCCTGTTTTTTGTACTGCCGGTAGGCGGGCAGATTCTGTGGTTTCTGTTTACCAGTTGGCTGCTGGCAATTCAATATTGTGATTACCCGTTTGATAATCATAGAATCCCATTTCGGCAAATGCGGCAACAATTACGGCAAGAATGGCCGGAGAGCTTTGCATTTGGTATTACCGTGGCCGTTGCTTGTATGATTCCATTCTTCAACCTTCTGGTCATGCCGGTGGCGGTGTGTGGAGCAACCGCCATGTGGGTAGATAAATTTGCACCATCACCAGAACAGCAAGAAGCAGAGAGCCGTTATCAGCAGCTGGATAAATACTGCTGATATCTTTAAGAACCTGTTTCGGATCTGCTGCACTTCGGCTCTGCTGTGTTAAAAACAGGCTTA
>CAZXTH010000336.1:822-4084 GCA_964643585.1 uncultured Pseudoalteromonadaceae bacterium | reverse complement strand
ACAGACCGTAGTTTTTCTCAACAAGCACTCCGCAGCCACCATTTTCAGTTCATAATAACACTGTCGACGGAAAGACCTCTGAACGGAAACAGAGCAAAGAATATCAGGCCAGGGCGGGCGCTGGAATAGCATAAAGATATTCTTTCATACACAGGATAGTGTATCAGGGATGAATAAACAGACAGGAATGCAGGAATAATCATTATTCTTCAGTCTTCTCAAGGATGAAATCAGGACACTTTCAGGATGAAAGCACATTATCAGGGCAGATAATGTTCAGGGAAAGTAAGGAACCGGTAGGGATACCGAGGGATTGCTCCGGGATGGAGTACAGGGATGACATGCTACGGAATGCATCAGCAAGGACACTGAAAAAGAACCCATGGCCACGCAGTTTGTGGCCTTTCTTTTTCAGTCTGCTATATGTTGTTATAGCCTGCGCTTTAATATCATTTCAAAAACACTACAAGATCAAATACTCATCCGGATAATAGCTGTGTAATGCAAGCCTGTTATCTTTTTCTACCCAAGGCAAACTCAACAGGTACTGTCAGTGTCAGAATATCTCCCACAACTTCAGGCGGAGGTAACGGCAATGGCACAGCTCTTTTTATCAGCGCCAGAGCTTCTTCATCCAGCAAAGCTATTCCTGAACTACGGTGCAGACGCACACTAAGCACACTGCCTGAACGATCCATGGTAAAAGTTACCATCGGAATACCCTGTTGCCTCAGAAGCTGAGACTGCCGCGGATAGCGTTTATTACGCTCCAGGTGTGCCTGTAGCACGGCTTGCCAGCTTATTTCAGCATTCAGAGCCTGCTGCCCTCTCATTCCCTCTGCCGGGGCACTGAGCTGGTTACTCTGTTGTGGTGCATCAAGGCTTAACTGGCTACTAGCCTGGCTTTGTGGCTGTGATTCAGCCTGTACCTGCGGAATATCTTCAATTGCTTCAGTCACTTCAGCCTCCTGACGCTCGGCCTCCGGTTCACGCTGTTCATGGGGCTTTTCAGGCTCTGCGACACTCTCAGTATCAGTTGATTGCTCAATCACAGCCTCTGAAACAGTTTCAGGTACAGGAGGAACAGGAGATGTCACAGGAGGCGCTACCGGGTGGGGCTTTTTTTGTTCACGGGCAGGAGTTGTTTCCTGCTGCTCTTGCTCTCTGACAACATCTGATACAGAGCTTCTGGGTGCAGCAAGTGTTGCAACTTCAACCATAAAAGGCGCACCTTCTGCTATCTGAGGATTCGCGGTATCAGGAGATAACCTGAAGATAGCTGCAACGGCAATGTGCAAAATAATGCCAAATCCCAGAGCCCCGGCAACAGCCAGACGGCGTTGCGGGCTTTTTTCCGACACAGAAAATCTCATAATGCCGGCTGTTCGCCCACCATTTCCAGCCCGACCAGCGCAACTCTGGTGTATCCAGCAGTAGCTAATACATTCATTACCTGCATCATTTCGCCATAAGGTACTGTTTTATCTGCCCGCAAGAAAATGCGCTTTGTTTTGTCTGGTAGCGATTCAGATAATGTTAGCGGCAGGCTCTGTTGTGTCACCTGCTGCTTTTCCCCCAATGTCAGGGTTAAATCAGCCTGGATCGTCAGATAAACTGGCTCTTCCGGTTTAACAGCCGGTTGCGCCGCTGAAGCAGGTAAATCAACCGGAACACTCACGGTAGCCAGTGGTGCGGCAACCATGAAAATGATTAACAACACCAGCATTACATCAATAAAAGGCGTAACATTAATCTCATGATTTTCAGCCAGTTCGGCGCTGCTGTCTTTCATGCTGAAAGCCATTATGCTGCATCCTTTGTAGCTGTTGCCGATGTCGCTGGCTTCAAAGTACGGCTGGCAGGATTTACCCGATCAAGATCCCGGCTTACCAGCACCAGCAAAGCCGTAGCTATATCAGCCAACAGGGCTTTATAAGCTCCGATAGCACGGGCAAAATGGTTATAGATAACAACAGCCGGTATAGCCGCTACCAGGCCAACTGCGGTTGCCAGCAGCGCTTCTGCAATACCGGGAGCCACTACCGCCAGATTGGTTGTCTGTGACCGGGCAATACCGATAAAACTGTTCATAATGCCCCATACCGTTCCAAACAATCCGACAAAGGGCGCTACAGAACCGATGGTTGCCAGAATCCCTGTTCCCAGATTCATTTTACTGGCCGCCGCAAGCTGTATCCGATCAAGCCTGGCTGCTACCCGCTCTTTTATACCTTCGTCTGTTGCAGGCCCCGCCATCGACAGCTTCAGTTCCTGTGCAGTCGCCTCAAGCAGGAATAAACCATCCCCACTTGTCTGAAGCAAAGGTGTACCGGGATTTGAAATCTGCTCAAGAAAACTTTCTGAATTAACTAATCGCTGCAGTAACGCTTTACTGCGCACTCTGGCACGGTGTAATTCTATCAGTTTAAAAATCCAGACAGACCATGTTAAAACCGATGCTGCCAGTAATAACAACATCACACTTTTTACTACCCAGTCTGCTGCCTGATACATTCCAAGAGGAGATAAATCGTGCGGCATCACAGCAACAATACCCGTAGCATCCGTAACCGGTGGCGTAGTAATACTTTCAGCCACACTTGCATCAACGGCTTCCCGGGCCTGTGCAACACCTACCATAAGGGCAATACAAACCACTATTGCCTTAACAATCTTCATTATTGATCTACCTTTTTCTCAGACGGTGTGCCCGGACGACGAAGCCGGTTCCGGTCGCAGCCATAACCACAGCAATATGGCCGTCATCAGCGATGGAATGCTCCATTTCACCCATAACGGATCTGTCGTCAGGCACAAAATCCCCATACTCAGCAACATTGTCGCCGTTGCCAGCCATTTTGCCTTACGGGGAATAGCACCATACTTGTACCAATTATTGATAGGAGGACCGAATCTGGGGTGAGCCAGCAACCATTGATTCAAAGCAGGCCAGCCTTTACCTGATGCCCAGGCTCCTAAAAGCATAAACACTGTTGTTGGCATACCAGGCACAATCACTCCGATTAAGCCCAGCAGAACAAAAAACAGCGCCAGAGTGCGCCAGAGCAACAGGTATAACATTACGCTTTATCCCCGTCAGTTGTACCAGCCAGTAACTCTTCTACCGCTGCACGAACAAACAAAAATGCATTGCGTGCACCTTCAGCAACAGCGTCACGTTGCGCATCGGTCAGAGATAAAGCATCCATGCCAGCTTTAAACTCACGCCAGTGCCTGGCCCGCCCATCAGGGTGACCGGCCA
>CAZXTH010000336.1:0-812 GCA_964643585.1 uncultured Pseudoalteromonadaceae bacterium | reverse complement strand
GGCGGGCTCCAAATTCCTCGTGCATATTCAGGTTTTGTTTTGCCAGCTTAATTAAAAAGCCAGCTCCCATATTTGAACCTTCATTTGCATATAACCAGCCTATCGCCTGATAAATATCCGGAATAGTAACAGCCATAGCCACAGCTTTATCTGTAGCCTGTTCAACTGCAGAAATACCCAGATCTTCACAATCAGCCAGTACAGGAGCCATACGCCCGCGTTCATTCAGATCAGCAAAAAACTGCTGTAACTCTGGTTTCTGGTATAACGCAGATGTTACCCATTGCAGCCGGGCCTGCATACGTACAAACAACCGGTAACGCTCAACACTGGTAAATGGCGCCAGTTCCATAATGCGTTTATCAAGGCTGTCATGCCGGGTTGTTGTTTCTTCTTTCACATAAACTGAAAGAGGTTGTTCCAGAGTTTCTGTCGTCATTGTCTTTTCCATATCAAAACACCGTATATTTAAAATGGCCGCTCATATTCTCTATAACGAATGAGACGGCCATAAACCTCACATTTACGCGGTCTTTTTTGTTCTGATACGACGACGTAGCGCCATTAATGCGACAGGTGTCAGGAAAAAGGTCGTCATAGTGCCACCACTACTGCCACCAGAGCCAGTCTCTCCCCCTCCGGAATTTCCACCACCAGTGTTACCTCCACTGCCTTCAGCCTGAACCACTTCAACAGTAACCGGCTCAGATACCACCTGATTTTCTGAACTGTGATTGTCACAGCTCAGTACAAAACTAATGGTACCTGCGGTTTTAGGCTCATCCAGATCCCAGCTATCTGTTGCCGGTAAT
>CAZXTH010000335.1:0-4084 GCA_964643585.1 uncultured Pseudoalteromonadaceae bacterium | reverse complement strand
GGGGCAGGTCATTAAAAGCCGCGAAGGTGCCGACCCGGCCAGTAGTTATACCGCCTCACTATTTGCCAAAGGTGTAAAACGCATTGCCCAGAAAGTGGGAGAAGAAGGTGTTGAAGCAGCATTAGCTGCCACTGTTGGCAACCGGGAAGAACTGAAAAACGAAGCTGCAGATTTGCTATTCCACCTGCTGGTACTGCTACGCAGCCAGCAACTGGAACTAAATGATGTAATTAAAGTGCTGCAACAACGACATAAATAACAAAAAAACCGGCACTTTCAGTGCCGGTCTGCTATAGCGCTTTAAAAAACCTCTCCTGCCTTGGCAGGAAATAATTATCATAGTCCAGCGAAGCAACAACCATTCGTGAACGACCGACAATCTCCTCTCTGGGTACAAAGCCAATTACCCGTGAATCCGCACTGTTATCACGATTATCACCCAAGACCAGATAATGCCCTTCCGGCACCTGTACTGCATTAAAGCTGGCTAAACTGCCATGTTGCTGCCATCTGACAATATGCCGTTTAGCTGTTAACCCTTCCTGCCTGTCATTATCATTACTGCTGACATTACTGTACGACAACCACTGTCCGTTAACAGCAAGGCGGTTATTACGCATTTCTATTCTGTCACCAGGCACACCGATAACCCTTTTTACCAGCCGTTTATCGCTTACGGCAGAATCAAATATCACGATATCACCCGCTTGCGGATCAGCCAGTTTCACTAACGAAATATGCGTAAAAGGCAGTCGAAGGTCGTATGCCATTTTATTAATCAGAATCCTGTCACCTTCCACAATCGTCGGATTCATTGAGCCGGTAGGCACATCGCTCCAGTCTGCTACCGCACTGCGAAACACCATCATAAGACTTATAAGCAAGAGCAGGTTAAGATTCTCTTTCAGAATACGGGTTACTTTTTGCAGCATTTACAGCCTCGCTCAGTTTAGTACGAAGAAAGATAATCTCTCTGAGCTGCCATCTGTCGCATAAGTTCAACCTGACATAACAGCTATATTGACAAGGCTGTGAGAGCGGCAGAGTATGCCAGCTTAACGGAACATTCAGGTTCCTTTCCCCGGACGAAAATAATGAAAAAAACCTTACTGCTACTGGCGCTGGCCAGTCAATTTGCGCAAGCAGATGAAGGCATGTGGATGCCGCAACAACTACCACAGATAGCTAACGAACTGAAAGCCGCAGGCCTTGAACTTGACCCAGCCTCTCTGACCAAACTCACCGAATTTCCGATGGCTGCAATTGTCAGCCTGGGTGGTTGTTCCGCATCTTTTGTATCAGAGCAGGGTCTGGTGGTCACTAACCACCACTGTGTTTATAACAGTATTGCCCACAACTCCACCCCGGAAAACAACTTACTGGCTAATGGCTTTCTGGCTAAAACACTGACAGAAGAAGTTCCGGCAGCACCAGGCAGTCGTATTTTTGTTACCCGCGCAGTGGACAACGTAACAGACAAAATTATTGATGCCAGAACAGCAAAGCTGAACGGTAAAAAACGACTGGATGCAATTGAGTCTAACCAGAAAGCACTGGTAGCAGAATGTGAGCAGGACCAGGGCCATCGCTGTACCGTTGCGGCTTATTACGGTGGGCTGGAATATTACCTGATAAAGCAACTGGAAATTAAAGATGTGCGTCTGGTTCATGCGCCGGCCGAAGGCGTCGGTAAATTCGGTGGTGATACCGATAACTGGATGTGGCCACGCCATACCGGTGATTACAGCTACTATCGTGCTTATGTCAGCCCGGAAGGAAAATCAGCCGATTACAGCACAGATAATGTGCCCTACAAACCAGATTTTCATCTGAAGCTGGCAACAGCAGCACTCAAGGAAGGCGACTATGTTATGGCACTGGGTTACCCAGGCCGGACCAACCGCCATCGCCTGCCAAGCGAAGTCAGTGAAACCTTTGAGTGGAGCTATCCGAATGTCGTGCAACAGTTTAAAGATTCGCTGGACATCATTGCCCGCGAAACCGCCAGCAATAAAGATGCAGAGCTCAAATACGCCAACCGCGTAGCAAGCCTGAATAACTATATGAAAAACCGTCAGGGTATGCTCGACAGTTTTGCGCAAAGCGATTTTCTGGAGCGTAAAACTGCAGAGCATGCCGAACTGAGCAAATGGGTATTCAGCAGCCGTGATAATAAAAAAGCGTATGCCCATGATTTAGGGGCTATCGAAAAACTGCTGCAACAACGCCACCGCAATGAACGCGCTGATTATTTACTGAGTAATGCCACTCCACGTTTACTGGGTACTACCCGGGCGCTGTATCGTCTGGCACAGGAAAGCACAAAACCGGATGCTGAGCGTAAAGCAGGCTTCCAGCAACGTGATTTATCCCGTTTCAAAGCCTTTGTTACCGGCATGGAACGTAACTTTGATGTCAGTGTGGAAAAATCACTGGATCTGCATAATCTGAAAAAATATGCCGCACAGCCAAAGAAACAGCGTAATGCTGACTTCGACAAAGCCATGGGCATTAAAGACAATATGACAGAACAACAACTGGTGGCCCTGATTGACAGCTGGTATGCAGCCACCAGCCTGACAGTAACAGCTGACCGCCTGGCATTACTGGAAAGCTCGCCGGCTCAGTTTGCACAAAGCAACGACAGTTTTGTTAAAGCCGCAGTTGCCCTGTATCAGTCTGATCTGAAAAAAGAGGCTGCAGACGAAGAGCTTTCAGGCAAAATCCAGCAAGCTTATGCCAGCTATATGAAAGCGAAAATTGCTTTTATGCAGTCTCAGGGGAAAGCCGTTTACCCGGATGCTAACAGCACTCTGCGGGTAACTTACGGTAATGTAAAAGGCCGGGCTCACGGTAACGAAGATGGTAATGCCTGGGCTCCGTTTACCACTCTGCGCGGTATTGCTGCTAAAGCGACCGGAGAAGGTGAATTTAATGCTCCCCAAAACCAGTTGGACGCGATTAAAGCTAAAAACTACGGCCCATACAAAGTCGACAACCTGAACTCCGTACCGGTAAACTTTCTGGCAACCCTGGATATTACCGGCGGTAACTCTGGTTCAGCTGTACTAAATGGTAAAGGTGAGATCGTTGGTCTGGCGTTTGACGGCACATTAGACTCTATTATCTCAGACTGGGATTTTAACGTGGAAAATACCCGTTCAATTCAGGTAGATTCACGCTTTATGCTGTGGCAAATGCAGGTTGTAGATAAAGCAGACAGTCTGCTGAAAGAACTGGGCATCAATTGATAAGCTGAGCAAGCAAGACACCAGCCTGGTTGGTTCAGGCTGGTTTATATCAGGCAGTTGATAGCCGTAAAACTCAGCCTTCCAGCAACGTAGCAGCAAGCCGCACAAAATCTGATGATGTCAGAATACCTTTGATTTTATTATCAGCATCCACCACTGGCAGACAACCATGCCGGTTTTTCACAAAAAACCGCGCAACTTCCTTTAGCGGCTGCTCCGGGGTAACCGTTGCAAAATCTGTTGCCATCACTTCAGATACCAGTAACTGCTTTTCTTTTCTCTCCAGCGCTGTTGCACCATACTGCGCCATCAGCCCCATCACTTTAGCAATCATGATTTTCTGTGTCAGCATACCGGCCAGTTGTCCTTTGTCATCAATTACCGGAATATGACGTATATTTTTTTCACGCATTAAATCGTGAGCATCTTTCAGGCTCGCACTCCGGGTGACACATAAAGGGTCAGCCGTCATCAGTTCGGCTACAAGCGTTATTGCCATAAAGCAGTCTCCTGTCAATTTTCAGCACTGTTATACCAGAAAATCAGACCAACAAAACCAGAATGGATCAAACTAATGCATTAAGGTTTCCGCATCTATCAACTTAACCTAACTGGCTTTTATTTCTCAGCCACAGCACCGGAAGAAAGTGTACTGCCCAGCGATGCTGTAATCACCAGACCTATCGCCAGCCACTGCCATATTGTCAGTAATTCAGCCAGTAACAAAAAGCCTGCCAGTGCCGCAATAGCGGGCTCAAGACTCATCAATACGCTAAAATTCTGCGCCGACAAATTTCGTAGTGCTATCATTTCCAATGAATAAGGTAAAGCGC
>CAZXTH010000334.1:0-4101 GCA_964643585.1 uncultured Pseudoalteromonadaceae bacterium | reverse complement strand
GGCAATGGCTTTCTTTACGCAGATATTCCGCTAACTCAGCACTGAAATGCTCAATTTCTCTTGCAACAGCACTACGAAAAGCAGCAGACGTGCCAGAGCGCTCACGTAACAATAAACGGAAAACATTGCTATTACCGGTTACAAACTCCATAAAGGTTTCAATAGAGGTTCGGATAACACTGCCATTCTTCTCAATCCGTTGCCGGGCTTGCCGCATTAACTGGCGTAGCATAAGCCCTGCTTCGTCAACCAGAGTCATACCAAGCTCATCCATATCTGCAAAATGGCGATAAAAAGATGTAGGCGCAATACCGGCTTCCCGTGCAACTTCTCTAAGGCTCAGACTGGCAAAGCCTTTTTCCGCACTCAACTGCGAGAAAGCAGCATCAATAATTGCCCTTCTGGTTTTTTCTTTCTGCTCTGCTCTGGTCAAATCTGTGCCTGCTCCTGAAAATACTGGCTGCTAACCTTGACGCCAGCCAGATCGCCCGCTAAATTAGCGTACACTTGTAAGCTGAAAGTACCTTTAATGAAAAAAGCGCCAATTATCTGGACAAATGTCATTTTGTTCAGCACAACCTTTCTGGTTGCTGCAATAGCGGTTCCATACTATGCCCTAACCGTAGGTTTCGGCTGGTCTGAGATTATTGCAACAATTTTATGTCTTGGCTATTGCGGCATTTCAATTACCGCAGGTTACCACCGTCTGTGGGCACATAAAACGTATGATGCACATCCGTTGATGCAATGGTTTTTTGCTATAGGTGGCGCTTTCGCCCTACAAAACAGCGCCCTGCACTGGGCTGCAGATCACCGTGTTCATCATCGCCACGTTGATAATGATTTCAAAGACCCCTACTCTGCTGGCCGTGGTTTCTGGTATAGCCACATTGGCTGGATGCTGCGCGATTATCCGGGTGTTGAGAAGCCGGATTATAATAACGTTCGCGATCTGCAAAAGAACTCTATAGTAATGTGGCAACACCGTAACTATTTGTGGCTGACGATTACTACAAATATAGGTATTCCGCTGCTACTAGGTATATTCACTGGCAATATCATCGGTATGTTGTTGTCTGTAGGGGTATTGCGGCTGGTATTAAGCCATCACTTCACTTTCTTTATAAACTCTCTGGCCCATATCTGGGGTAAACAGCCTTATACTGATGAAAATTCAGCACGCGATAATGGTGTACTGGCTTTTCTGACTTATGGTGAGGGCTACCATAATTTCCATCATATCTTTGAATATGATTATCGTAACGGTATTAAATGGTATCAGTTTGATCCAACAAAATGGCTGATTAAAACTTGTTCTTTTATCGGGCTGGCCCGTAACCTGAGAGTTTGCCCGGAAGAGCGAATTGAACAGGCTAAAGCTAAAATGCAACTGAAGCGTGCTCAGAATAATGTGCGCCACCTGCCAGATGCAGAACAATTATTACACCGTCTTGAGCAGGAATATAATTTACTGTTGGCACGGATGCAGGATTATTATCAGCTCAAGAAACAATTGCTGGTTCAGAAGAAACAACAATTACTTGAGCATTATGACCATTCCGACTTTAAACAAAAATATCAGCAACTAAAAGAACATCTGCTTGTACAGCGCCGACTATGGCATAAGCTGACAACAGAACTGGCATAACAGAAAAAGAGGCTTAGCCTCTTTTTTTGTAACTGTTTACTGCTATTATCAATTTTGTGAATGCAGTAGCAAAAGGTAATGTCAGGTGACCAAAAAAAATACCAGAAAAGAACCCCGCTTTGACTATGACGCGCTAGTAATAGGAACCGGCCCTGGTGGCGAAGGTGCAGCCATGCAACTGGCTAAAAGTGGCCAGCGTGTTGCTGTAATTGAACGTTATTCATCAGTTGGCGGTGGATGTACTCACTGGGGAACAATCCCTTCCAAAGCATTACGCCATTCTGTCAGCCGCCTGATTGAGTATAAAGAAAATCCGCTTTTCCAGTTGGATGAACAATCCAGCAAGATGACATTTTCACAAATTCTCAACCATGCCGCCGGTGTTATCCGCAAGCAGGTAAGACTACGCGGCAGCTTTTATGAACGTAACGACGTGCGTATTTATCATGGAACGGCAGCCTTTGTTGATGCTCACCAGCTACAAATTACACCGCCGGAAGGTGCTCCTTTTACACTAAGTGCCCGAAATATCGTGATTGCTACAGGCAGCAGACCTTACCGTCCACCACAGGTTGACTTCACTCATCCAAGAATTTACGACAGTGATACCATTCTGTCGCTACAGCATGAACCTCGTCACATTATTATTTATGGTGCCGGTGTTATAGGGTGTGAATATGCTTCAATTTTCCGAGGGTTGGGCGTCAGGGTAGATCTGGTCAATACCCGTGACCGTTTATTGTCATTTATGGATGCCGAAATTTCGGACGCTTTGAGCTACCATTTCTGGAATTCAGGTGTAACCATTCGTCACGGTGAAGAGTTTTCGCATATTGAAGGATTGGATGACGGCGTTATTCTGCACCTGAAATCCGGTAAGAAAATGAAAGCCGACTGCATCCTGTTTGCTAACGGCCGAACCGGCAACACCGATGGTTTGAATCTGAATACCGTAGAGCTGAACACTGACAGCAGAGGCTTGCTGAAGGTGAATAAATGTTACCAGACCAGCGTTGAGAATATTTACGCTGTTGGCGATGTTATCGGCTATCCAAGCCTGGCCAGTGCAGCCTATGACCAAGGCAGAATTACCGGTAATGCGATTATTCAAAACGGTAATAGCGATAAATATCTTATTGAAGATATTCCGGTAGGTATTTATACCATCCCGGAAATCAGTTCAGTAGGCAAAACAGAGCAGGAACTGACCGCAGCCAAAGTTCCTTATGAAGTGGGGCGGGCACAGTTCAAACACCTGGCACGGGCGCAAATTGCCAATACCAGTGCAGGCAGCCTGAAACTTTTGTTCCACAGAGAAACAAAAGAAATTCTGGGAATTCACTGTTTCGGAGAAAGGGCCGCAGAGATCATTCACATCGGCCAGGCAATTATGATGCAGAAAAACGATGGTAATAACCTGGAGTATTTTATTCACACCACCTTTAACTACCCTACCATGGCAGAAGCATACCGGGTAGCAGCCTTAAACGGCTTGAACCGCTTGTTCTGAAATCACACCTGAAATAAAAAGGGTTAGCTAATGCTAACCCTGTTCTCTTGATAAGCTGTCTTAAAGCTCATCGGTATTCATATGATAAGTGCGGCTGAACGATTGCACTGCATCAATAAAGATACCCGCTTTTTCCGGATCCACATCAGGTGTAATGCCATGGCCCAGATTAAACACATGACCGCTCCCCTGGCCGTAGCCGTCAAGAATAGTCTGAACTTCCTGGCGGATACGCTCAGGCGTTCCCAGCAATAATGCCGGGTCCATATTACCTTGCAGGGCAACTTTACTACCTACCCGTGCACGGGCATCCCCAATGTCGATAGTCCAGTCCAGACCTACAGCATCACAGCCGGATGCCGCTATAGCTTCCAGCCATAATCCACCATTTTTAGTAAACAGTGTAACGGGGACTGTGCGCCCATCTGCTTCACGAGTCAGTTTACTAACGATTTGCTGCATATAACTCAGCGAATATTCTTTATAATCGCGTGGGGTCAGGATGCCGCCCCAGGTATCAAATATCATTACAGACTGCGCACCAGCAGCGATCTGGGCATTCAGATATAACGTTACGCTCTGAGCCAGTTTATCCAGCAACATATGCAGCACTTCTGGTTCGCTATACATCATTTTCTTGATGATGCTGAACGTTTTGCTACTGCCACCCTCAACCATATAAGTTGCCAGCGTCCACGGGCTACCGGAAAAGCCAATCAATGGTACAGACCCTTTAAGCTCACGGCGGATAGTTCGTACTGCATCCATAACATAACGCAGTTCTTGCTCCGGATCAGGCACAGGCAAGTGAACAACATCCATGAAATCACGAATAGGTTTTGTAAACTTCGGCCCTTCACCTTCTCCGAAATACAAACCAAGCCCCATCGCATCAGGAATAGTTAAAATGTCACTGAATAAGATGGCAGCATCTAACGGGTAA